>JANPEN010000327.1:0-12172 GCA_031422955.1 Acidimicrobiia bacterium | reverse complement strand
ATGCCGGCGTAGAGCAGCACCAGCGCCAGGCTGGCAAGCAGCGCCCGCAGGCCGAAACCGAGTTCGTTGCTGGTGAGGGCGGCCACCACGACCAGGTCTGCCCCGGCGAGGATCCCGCCCACAACCCGGGCCCAACGAGGCCAGTCGTGGCGATGCACGGCCAGCCCGCCGCCGATGATGGTCGGGGCCAACATCATCCCCGCCCCGGTCATGATGAGCGCCATACCTGCGCCGCCCACCACGCGCAGCGGGGTCAGTGAGCGCCGACGCAGCCCGGCCCGACGGGCCCCTGCCGCCAGGCCCTGGGTGGCTCCGAAGAGGGCGAAGACGGCGATGATGAACAGCGTGGCGGACCAACTGAAGGAAGGGTCGGTGGACGCCAGACGCATGAAGCCACGCATGGCCACACCGAGCGTGGTGCCCAGCGCCAGACCCAGCGCGAAGCCTGCCCCACAACGGACCAGGCGGCCCTGCCTCGAGGTGGCCGTGGCCATTGCCGTGGCAGTGGCCGGGGTCGCGGCGGCGGGGGTCGTGGGCCGAGTGCTGTCGGTCGCCGAAGGACTGACGCGGAGTACCGGACCGACGGGTGGGGTGAGGATCGGGGTGAGGATCGGGGTGAGGATCTTGGTAGGAGCTTTCACGGTTGGTTCCCTGCGCTGATTGGATGGATTGGCCGCTCACCTGTCCCGCAGGCGGCGAACCGAGCGCTCACCCAACCGGTCGGGTTGGGTCAGGTGCTTATCGGTACAGACGAACCGCAGGGGCCGCCGGGTGACCCTGCTCGGCGATCTCCGCTTCGGTGTGGGCGGCTGCTTCCGCGTCTAGATCGGCGTAGGTTGCCTCGTCGATGGTGTGTCCATCGGCGGAGCGCGGAGCAGACCAATCGGTATGCAGCCCGATCCAGGCGGCCAGTATCAACAACGTCGCCGCCACCAACAGACCCGCCAGCACCCGAACCGGGTCGTAGCGAATGGGGGCCGCGTTGGTCACGCTGACCGCCACCACATCGGAACGGACGGCGGCTTGGTCTACCGTGACGCTGAGCAGGCAGGCTCCGCCCTCGCACCAGGTGAGCTGTTCCACCGTTGGTTCCAGGGAGAGCCGAGTGGCTGCCCGGGCGGGGACGGGGGCGACCGAGACCAGTGAGAGACATTCGGCGGGGTATGGATTGCCTTGGCGGCAGAGGCTGAGCTCGAAGGTCGAGCTCGGCAGGGTCCCGCCCAGATCGACCTCGATGCGCTGGCCCTGTCCCAGGCGCTTGGTGCTGAGCAGCTCGAGGCGCACATCCACGGCCGGCCCGGCACCGAAGGCGAGGTCGGCCGTGCCGGTCTCGGTGCCATCGCCCACCTCCAGGACACAGCGTCGGCCCGCTTGGTCACACGGGCTGTGCTCGCCGTCGAACTCCGGCTGGGATAGCACCAGGAACTGCACGTCGGCGTCTCCGTAGTCGTCGAACCGCACCGGAGACGAGCTGGTGCACACCTGGGATTGGTCCTGGCGGCACTGGCGCAGGGTGCCGGTGTGATTGGCGGCGAAACCCCGCGCCTGCACGTGCAACACGGTGGCGTCGCCGAGACCGCTCAACAGCGGTGTGGCCCGGCCTCGATCCTCGGCGCGGACCTCCACCGGCAGAAGCGAGGGCATCGGGTCGGACGCGACCACGGACGCGACCACGGCCGCGCCCGCGGTGTCGTCGGCGGTGGCGGTCGCGTTGGCGGTCGCGTCGGCGGTGGCGGTGCCGGCCTGGTTGGGGTCCGGTTGGGCGGAGCCTCGGAGACCCAAGCCGGCCAACAGGGCGAGGACCACGACCGCCACGTCGCCCACGACGGCGACCAGCGCGGCGGCCCGCATGACCCGGTGGACCGGGTCGAGCGGTGGGCCCTGGGCCGCCGTTGGGGGGACCACAGCTGAGCCGTCAGCGCTCGACGACGGGAGTGGCCCCGTGGCCGGCATCGGTGTCGAGCCGGCGATTGAGGGTGAAGATGCGGCCCATGACCGGAAGGGTCAGTACGTTGAGTCCGTGGAGCAATCCCACGATGAGCAAGATGCCCCCGACGCGCACGGTGGAGGCCCGTAGCTGGGAGGCGTTGACCGACTGTTGCCAGTCCGTGTCCGGTTCGAAGTGCACGTTGAACAGAATGTAGGCAAAAAACACCAAGTAATAGGCGACATCCATGAGCACGATGAAGCTCTTACCAGTGCGAGGGTTGGCCCGGAACACGTCCGCCGCGTAGCTCTTGCCGAAGCGGCGGATAAACGGGCCCAGCCACAAGGCCAAGCCCACCATGCCCACGAACCACAACAACTCCAGAATCCACCAATCCATAACCAACTTGCCCCTTTCATAGTTCGCCGTTCCTGCTGTTATCGCTCCCGCCGCGCCAAGTAGGGCCGCTACCGTGGCGACGCGGCGCTGGCGCTGACGGCGCAGCCGCCGATCATCGTCAATGCTGAGCACGACCCGGGCGAACAGGTCCCGGGAGGGAGTCACCCGCCCCGCGGCCTGGCGCAAGGTGTCGGCCAGCTGCGCGATGGCGTCGCTCATCTCGGCCCCTGGGCCGTGCCGACGGTGGCGGACGGGGGGGCGGCCACGCTGGTCAGCACGCGTTCCAGGGCTCGGACCCCCCGGGTGAGATGGGTCTTGACGGAGTTGCGCGAGATGCTCAGCGCGTCGGCGATGGCGTCCACCCCCAGCTCGTCGTAGTACCGCAGGATCAGACAGTCGCGTTGACGATGGGGCAAGACCCGCAGGGCGTCGACCACCAGCTGTTGGTCTTCCCGCAGCACGACCACGTCTTCAATGGAGGCCTCCTCGTCATCCAGGGGCAGCCGATGGCGCAGGGAGACGAGGCCGCGACGGTTGTGGTCGCGGGCCAAGTTGAGGGCGATGCTGCGCAGGTACGCGGCCGCCTTGGTCGGGTCCTCGATGCGCGAGGCCGACCTTGCCAGGCGGATGAAGGCCTCTTGGACCAGGTCCTCGGCGGCGTTGCGATCGTCTACGAAGAGCCTGATCAGCCGGACCAGGCTCTCGCCCTGTTCCTCGAACAGCATGGTCACCAGGGTGGTTGCGTCGAGGGACCACTCGGTCTTGCTGGCGGTGGACGCCCCGACCAGTCGCTCGACCCCCGCGTTGGCGAACAGCTCCGGGAAGACCAGACTCGCCATCACGGTGAGCAGACGTTTGAGCTTGGGCTCGCGGGTGACAAGCGGACCGCGACGAGCCAAGATTTTCCAGCGCCGGGACGGTGTCGGGCGCCGGGCAGAATCATCAGCGCAGCGTAACCCCCCCCGTCAGGCCACCGTCGCGGTGTTCAAGCGGGCGGCCCCCATCGCTTGATCTTGCCTGTCTCACCCCCTCGGTAGGCTCCGGCCGTGGAATCTGACTGGCGGGCACCCGACCTCGACGATCCGGCACTGATCGCCGCCGGCTTGGCCGCGCAACCGGCCCTGATCAGGCCTTTTGCTCTGGGGTTGGGGCGGGTGCCGTTCCTGTCCACCCCGGGGGCGAGCCTGGCCCTGCTGGTCGCCTCGCTTAATCGGGTGGCCGAGCAGCTGCTGTTCGTGATCAAGGTGCGGGGCGGGGTGACCCGGGCCGAGGCCCTCGCCCAGGCTCCCGAGGTGGATCTTGGCGAGCTCGATGCGGCGGCTCAGCTGCTGCTGATCAGCGGCTTGGCCCAGCTCGAGGGGCCCCGGTTGGTGTTGGTGGCTGCCCTGGATGCGGTAGTGGACACCCCGCATCCCCGCTTCGCCGTGCAGAGCAACTATCTGAGCTCTGAGGAGCTGGCCAAGGCCTGTGCAAGGCTGGGCCTGCCCGCCGGTACGACGAAGATGCAACGTCAGGCTGCGCTCGGCTCGGTCCTGGGGGACGGCGTCGCTATCGGCAACGTGCTGGCCGGGCTGCCCGACGAATGCACCCTCATCATCGGGCTGATGCTGGCCGCCGCTTCCTCCCTCGATGTTCGCTTTGGGGCCGTTTCGTTCAGTACCTATGAGCTGCTCCCGGAGGACTTGGCAGCTACCACCCATCGGTACCAGCGTTCCGCGGGAGCAACGCCCCTTGATCAGCTCTGTGATCGGCTGCTGATCGGCTCGGATTGGTCCCGAACCGAGATCTGGTTGTGGGCGGAGTCCCTCATCGGCCTGGCCGGCTCCATGTTCCCCACCTGGCGATTAGCGGCGGAGCCCGCGCCGCGCCCCTATCCTCCGCAGCCCCCTCGGGCCTTCGCGGTGGTGGCCGCACTGGTCGATTTAGTCGCCTACGTGGCCGCCCACCCGCCGGAGGGCAAGCAGTCCGCGGAGCGCCAGCCCCCGGTCAAGGTGTGGCGGGCGGCGGCCAAAGCGGTGGGTGTGGCCGGGGATCTGGCCGTGTTGTTGGGGGAGCTGGCCATCGAGTTGGGACTGTTGGTGCCCGTGCTGCTGCCGGTGCGGGGTCGGGGGCGCATGGCCGTGCAGGACTGTTTTTGGGAGGCGCACCCAAGTCGGCTGGCGGCGTTCAAGGCGCGCTCCACGGCGGAGAACTGGGCCGCGGTAGTCAACGCCTGGCTGGCCCCCACGGTGCGATCGGATGAGCGCAGCAGCGTCCAACGGGTCATGGTGCTGTCTCTGCTGGACCGCATCCCTGCGGGTCAGGGTGTGGCATTGGACCAACTCGGCCCCTGGGCGGTGGATCGCCATCGCCTCTTGGATACCAACCTCGTACACCAGACTCTGGGGGAGCTGGCCCGCTTGGGGGTGGTCGATGCCGGCTTGGCGCCGCCCAAAGCGCCCTCCCGGGGCGACCACCAGGCCGGCGGCGCGGCCGGCCTGGTGACCCTTTCAACCGCCGGGCGGGCGTTGGGGGAGAGCATTGGACGGGTGGCCGAACTCCTCGCCCAGGGCAGCGACCACTTCATCGTGCAGCCCGACCATTCAATCATCGCCCCCGCCGACCTGAACCCCGCCGTCGTCCAGCAGCTCAGTCGCCTGGCCGACCTGGAAAGCGAGGGTGGGGCCACAGTGTGGCGTCTGTCGGCGCTCAAGCTGGCTCGCGAGGCCAATCGTGCCTCGGCTGGGGAGTTGGTGGGCTTCCTGCGCCAGCACAGCTCGGTTGCCGTTCCGGCCGTGGTCGAGCGGTTCGTCGAGGATTGCGTGGCCCAATCCAGTCCGGTGCTGGTCGGCCCGGCCGGTTGCGTGATCACCGCCGATGTTGCGGCGGTGGCGGACGCCGCCCGCCATCGGGCGGCCAAACTCACCGTGTTGGCTCCCGGGGTAGCGGTGTCACCCCTGGCTCCGGCCAAGGTGATGCAGATCCTGCAGGCCAAGGGGGTAGTGCTGGCCGAACTCGGCGGTGCTCATACCACCACCGACCTGGCCGCCAGCGCTCACACGGCCGTGAGCGCCACGACCACGCTGGGCACGAGGGAGGTCTCGACGTGGGATGTCCCGCACCTGCCCCGAGGTGACGCCCTGGCGCCACCGCTGCCCCTGCGCATTGGGGCCAAGGCCATCGCCGCCATCCCTGTCCTCGCCCTACCGGTCCGACCCCCTGCCCCCCGAAAGAAGCGTCGATGAGCGCAGAGCCCGCCGCCCCGGACCCCGCGCAGAATCCCCTGGTCGTCCAGTCCGACCTGTCGGTGCTGGTCGAGGTGGCCGCACCCCGTTACGACGAAGCCCGCGACCGGCTGGCTCGCTTCGCCGAGCTGGAGAAGTCACCTGAACACGTCCACACCTATCGCATCAGTCCCCTGTCGCTGTGGAACGCGGCCGCAGCCGGGCTTTCCCCGGGTGACGTGGCCTCCACGCTCACCGGCTTGTCCAAGTACCCGGTGGCCCCATCAGTCCTCATGCAGGTGCACGATTTGATGGGTCGCTACGGCCGCTTGCGCTTGGTGTTGGACCACGACACGGTGGGCCTGGCCCTGGTTTCGGGCGAGGTCGCGCTATTGGAAGAAGTAGCCCGCCACCGCCAGGTCGTCCCGCTGCTGGGGGAACGCCTCGATGGCAACCGGTTCGCCGTGCGGCGCGGCGATCGGGGCGCCATCAAACAGGCCTTGATCCAGGCCGGTTGGCCGGTGGCCGACGAGGCTGGTTACGAGCCTGGCAACCCGCTGGAAGCGACCGAGCTGCGAGCCGAGCTTCGTTCCTACCAAGCCGACGCGTTGGCCGCCTGGTGGCAGGACGGCAACCCCCTGGGGGGTAGCGGGGTGTTGGTACTGCCCTGCGGCGCGGGCAAGACAGTCATCGGCATGGCCGCCTTGGTCACCGCCGCCGTGCACACGCTGATCATCGCCACGTCGGTGTCCTCGGCCCGCCAATGGCGTCGCGAGCTATTGGAGAAAACCAACCTGACCGAGGGTCAGATCGGGGAGTACTCCGGCCATCACAAAGAGGTCCGTCCGGTCACCATCGCCACCTACAACGTGTTGACCTGGGCGGCCCGCAACGTGGATCGCGACGCCGACATCTTCGAGCGCCATCCTCACCTGGCCCTGCTCGACCAGCAGCAGTGGGGTCTGATCATCTACGACGAGGTGCATCTGCTGCCGGCGCCGGTGTTTCGGGCCACCGCCCGCATCCAGGCCGTCCGTCGGATGGGGTTGACCGCCACCTTGGTCCGAGAAGACGGCAAGGAGCCCGACGTGTTCTCCCTCATCGGGCCCAAGCGGTTCGATGTGCCCTGGCGGGAGCTGGAGGGTCTGGGTTGGATCGCCCCCGCCACCTGCACCGAGATCCGCGTGCGCCTCAACGACGAGGACCGCTTGCACTACGCCCTGGCCGAGCCGGCCGATCGTCACCGCCTGGCCGCCACCGCCCCGGCCAAGCTGGTCGTTTTGGAACGCATTCTGGCCAGTCACCGCCAGGACCGGGTGTTGGTCATTGGCCAGTTCGTCGACCAGTTGACCCGGATCGCGGCGCGGCTGGGGGCACCGCTGATCACCGGCCGCACCTCCCAAAAGGTACGCGACGAGCGCTTCGAGCAATTCCGGGCCGGAAAGATTCCCGTGTTGGTGGTCTCCAAGATCGCTAACTTTTCCATCGATCTGCCCGAAGCCAACGTGGCCGTGCAGCTGTCGGGTCAGTTCGGGTCCCGCCAGGAGGAGGCCCAGCGGCTGGGCCGGATCATGCGACCCAAGGCCAATGGGGGCCAGGCCAGCTTCTACACCATCGTCACCGCGGAAACGGTGGAACAGAGCTTCGCGCTCAACCGACAGCGGTTTCTGGCCGAACAGGGGTACAGCTACGACGTCATCGACTTCGAGATCTGAGTGGCCCCTGCTGTTCCGCAACTGCGCCGTTCCTCAGCTGCGCCGTACGCCCTAAGGAATGTGGTCAAGCGCGGCGGGGATCCGGCCGATACAGCATCGAGGGTGTCAGCACGGCGCAACGAACGTCGACGTCGCCGCCACTCATGTTCGTTCACAGACGAAGGAAGTCATCGATGACGACAGTTGAAATTGCCCTCAAAGAAGCGATGACCATCAGCGGCGCCAGTGGCGTAGCCCTGGTCGACTACAACAGCGGCATGTCGCTGAGTGCCCAGGGTGGCGGCGGGCTCGATCTCGATGTTGCCGCGGCCGGCAACACCGATGTGGTCCGGGCCAAGCTGCGCACGATGGACGCGCTGGGCATCGAGGGTGGCATCGAGGACATCCTCATCACCTTGGACACCCATTACCACCTCATCCGGCTCATCACCAGCAAGTCGGGCAACGGGCTGTTCCTGTACCTGGTGCTGAGCAAGGCCCAGGCCAACCTGGCCATGGCTCGTCGCCAGCTGGCCACCATCGAAAGCCAGCTCGAAATCTGAGATCGGACGGCAGTGGCGGGGCCTTCGGGTGCCCGCCGCGACCTTGCTTCTCTCCGCCCCTTCTTCTCCCCGATCATCGTTGTTCGTCTCTCCCTTCTGACGAGGCTTCTGTGTCACCCCTCCCGCCCCACACCTCCACGAGCCCTTCGGTGCCGGGGCTGAACCCGGCCGCTGGTGGCGCCGTTGCCGTGGTGCACACAACGGGCGCGGCCTTCAGCCCCGTGAACGGGGTCGTCATCGGCGGCGAGCGTGAAGTCTCCCAACGCATCTTCGAAGGCGTGGCCGGACCGTGGCGAGCGGCGTCGAGCATGGTGTCGATCCCGGGAGATCCTGAGCCGGCTTGCGCTTGGCTCGGTACCACTGTCGAAGCGAGTTCTGAGCAGCCCGATAGCTATGCCTGTGGGCTCTTGCACCTGTGGCGTTCTGATCTCTACGCCCACCATGTGCTCCTGCTCGGTCACTGCCAGTTGGTCGTCGTGGTCATGGGGATGGATGAGCTTGCCCTCAGCGTTGGTCGCCGCCTGCTCGACGAGCTCGCCGCCATCCACCCCACTGTCGATGTGCTGTTGGCCGCGGTCCACAGCAGTCGCTCGCTGGGCCCCGAACCCGACGAGGTGATGGCCGCCCTTGAGGAACTGGACACCTCCAACCTCGAGGTGATCGTGCTGGAGGAAAGCTCTCGCCTCGATCATCACCGCTTGGCTTACGCCATTCAGCTGGCTGCCCGTCGTGCCGGTCGGCGCCTTCCTCTGCCCCCCGACGCGCTGGATTGGAGCCGTGGCGCTCCGCACCCGTCCGTGTTCGGACCGGTAGCCCCACCCGAGGAGAACGAGGCGTATGAGCGGTCGCGCCGGGGCCAGCTCATGGCCGGGGCCGCCGCTTCGGTGTCAGGCCGCCGCAAACCCGTGGTGGACTGCGAACCCGCCGCCGCCAAGTACCAGGCCCCTGACGTGACTGCGGCGATGGCAGCATCAATAGCCGCCGCCATCGAATCCACCAACGAGGTAGCTGCGGCCGCGCCAAGCGCCCGCGAGGAGAAGGTGCCGGACACCCCGCCGGAGCCCGACGTCGTGCCTATCACCCCCCGTGCCGAGCCCCGCAAGCGCGGGTTGATTCGCTCCGCTCTGCGCCTTTGAGCGTCCTCGCTCAGCCGCTGACCTGATGGTCGGGCCCCAGCCGGGCTAAAGAAGCGGCATGTACGACGTGGTCATAGCCGGGGCGGGCACGGACGGTCTGAGGGCCAACCCCGAACCGGTCGGGCTCGCCGGGGTCAGGTTGCCGGGGCGTGCTCGGGGACGGGTTCGAGACGAGCGGCGCGGGCTTGGGTGCGCAGATAGATCAAGGCGGCCACCAGCATCAGAGCGGCGGCGATGTCCCCCAGGTTGGCCAGCATGTGAAAGCCCAAGGCCTTGCGAATGAAGCCGGCCGAGAGCCCCGCGATGCCGCCACAGAAGCTCATCACCAGATCGGCGGTGCCCTGGGTCTGGACCCGGTGCTCGATGCCGAAGGACTCTGTCAGCAGGGTTGAGCCGCCGATCATGCCGAAGTTCCAACCGACCCCGAGTGCCCACATGGAGGGAAAAAGCAGCCACTGACTGTGGGCGGAAAGCGCGGCCAGTATCCCGGCCAGGATGAGCACGACCCCTCCGACCAGGATGGCCTGCACCCGGCCGCGGCGGTCTGCGAAGCGGCCGACTAGCGGCGCGAAGGCGAACATGCCGGCCACGTGAACGGAAACCACGTAGGCGCTCAACCCCTCATGGCCATGCAACTTCATGTGCACCGGGGTCATGGCCATCTCTGCCACCATGACGAACTGGGACACGACCATGGCCAACAAGGCAAGGCGGGCCTGGGGTATGGCCATGATCAGGCGCAAGGTCGTAGCCACCGGAGGCAGCTTTTCCTTGGTCCCGGCGGGCACGACGCCTCCGGCTAGGACCAGGGGATCGGGGCGGAGGCGGATGCTGGTGTTGATCACCGCCAAGGCGAACAGCGCCCCTGCTACGAGCCAGGGTCCGGTGTATTTCTCCATGCCCAGGAACTGGCCCAGACGCTCGGCGGGCGCGATGGTGAGGGGGCCGGCGACCGCCCCGAAGGTCTGGGCGAACACCACCCTGCCGATGGCCCGGCTGCGCTGATCGGGTTCGGCCAGATCGGCGGCCGCGTAGCGGGCCAGCAGGTTCGAAGCCTGGCCGTTTCCGAACACGAACAGTCCGACCAGGAACAGCGGCAAGGACCGTAACTCCACCCCCAGACCTGCCACCATGGCCCCGATGAGGGCGCCGGCGTAGCCGATCTGCAGCCCAGGTCGCCGCCCGGCGCGGCGCATCCGCCGTGACAGCACCTGGGAGGCGAAGGCGGTGCCGGTGGTGACGGTGGCGGCGGAGATTCCCGCCCAAGCGGTGGTGGCGCCGAGCATGTCGGTGATGACCAGGGCGCCGACGGTGACGGAGGACGCCATGGCCGCGCCGCCCACGATCTGGCCGGTGGTGAGGGCGCTGAGGACCTTGCGCTGGATGACCCCTCGTTCTTCTACGGATAACGCAGCCGCGCCGCTGGTCATTTCCGTGGTCATCGGGTCACCGTCATGACTCAGACCCTAACCGGGCGCCTAGAGCCGGCGCGGCTAGGGTCTGGACAAAACGTGAACGAGAGAGAGTCGCCGTGATCCCTCCAGGCATCATCTCCGCAGACGGTCACGTCTGTGAACCGGCCAACTGCTACGTCGACCACATCGACCCCCAGTATCGCGATCGTGCCCCTCGCATCATGGAGATGGAAGACGGCACTGAGGCCTTCGTGGTGCCGGGTATGCGCAAGCCGGTGGCCCTTGGCTTCGTGGACGGCGCTGGTTTCGGGCCCAAGGAACGTCTGGCTAGGGCCAAGACCATGCGGTTCGCCGATGTGCGGCCGGCCGCATACAGCGGGAGGGACCGTCTGGCCTTCATGGATCAGGACGGCCTGGCCGCCGAGCTGATATACGCGTCGGTCGGCATGGGCATTTGCATGCACCGCGACGCCGAGTTTAAAGATGCCTGCATGCAGGCCTACAACCGGTGGCTGGCCGGCATGTGTAGTGAAGCCCCCGAGCGCATTTTCGGGTTGGCCCAGACTGCGGTGCTAAGTGTTGACAGCGCCATCGCCGATTTCAGCAGGGCTAAGGAGATGGGCTTCGTGGGCATGATGATGCCGGGCGACCCCATTCACGAGGACTTCGACCATGTCGACTACGACGCCCTGTGGGAGTGCGCCGCGGATCTGCAGCTGCCGATCTGCTTTCACATTCTGACCTCCCGGGCCGGCAGCATTGACGCCAAGCCCCGGGGTCATGCCCTCAACAACTTCCTCGGCATCATCCGCGCCGTGCAGGACGTGGTCGGCATGATGGTGCTGGGCGGAGTGTTCGAACGCCATCCCGATCTCAAGCTGGTGGTCGCGGAAAGCGACGTGGGATGGCTGCCGCACTACATGTACCGCATGGATCACGCGGCAAGGATCAATGCAGAAGATGGCATCCTCAAAGGACTGTCCAAGCTGCCCAGCCAGTACATCCGCAGCAACGTGTGGGCCACCTTCCAGGACGACCTGACCGCCTATCACTCCCTGGGGCTGATGGATGTCGAGCATCTGTTGTGGGCCAGCGACTTCCCTCACACCGACTCCACCTGGCCCCGTTCCCGCCAGCTTATTGCCGAGCAGGCTGCCCACCTGAACGAGGCCGAGCACCAAGCCATCTTCCGAGACAACACGGCCACGTTGTTCAACCTGCCGGCCGGCGAGCAGTCCTGGCGGATGGAAGACGCCGCCGTCTGAGCGGTGGCGGGCTCACCAGCGTTGGAGCGCCTTTGTCAGCTCCGAGCCACAGTAGAACCCAGCGATAGGACATCATGGAGGGGTGGGCGCCGGCCTTCCAAGCAACCCCTCCGCTGACAGGGTCGGCGTCCACCCTCACGCAGGCTGGTTTGGGTTCGGAGGCCCGCCGCCCCCTACTGCGGTTCCCGATCCCCGCGTCGTCCATGCCCGCCCGGCCCCCGGACGCTCGGTACCGTGGCCCCAAGACTGGTCCTAACAGCACAGCTCGTCAGTAGCCCAGCGGTCGCGTCTTGGGCTTTGGGTGGCAGTCGGACCGGTTGGCGGGGCTTGGTCGGTTGGGTTGGCGCGGCGCAGCTGGGCCAATTGGCCTGGTCACGCCGCGGCGTAGATGGTCGCTTCGGGCCCTGCACTGGTGGCGCCGCGACTGGGGTTGGCCGCTCGGCTTCGAGTTGGTGCTGGCCTACGGGGTTCTGCTCTTCTACCGATGGGTACGGTCGCTGGCCCGAAGCAACGTGGCGCAAGCCATGGCAGCGGCACGGACCTCAGGTCTATTCCGCTGATGTTGGCGCT
>JANPEN010000326.1:0-2362 GCA_031422955.1 Acidimicrobiia bacterium | reverse complement strand
GAGGGCGGCTTTGTCCTGCATGTGGTCCAACACGTGCTGATAGGTGTCCGCAGTCATCGCGATCGAGGAATGCCCGAGCCGTTCCGACACCACTTTCAACGGCACACCGGCCTCGAGCAGCATCGTCGCGTGCGTGTGCCGCAACCCGTGCAACCCGATGTCAGCCAGCCCAGAGTCCTTGACCGCACGCTTGAAGATCAAGTGTGGGTGCGCCCTCTGCCAGGGCCGGTCAGCCGCCACCGTCACCTGGTTCCCCATCTCGCCGCCTGAGCCCTCACGAACGCGGTGCCCATACGTCAAGGTACGGCGACCGGTTTAGGGAGTAGGAGGCGGTGTTCGTTATGGAGTTGTCCAGCGGGCTCAGATCTCGAGGCGCTCGATGGGTTGGTCGGTGATCGCGGCGATCAGGTCGAAGTCCTTGTCGACATGCAACACGGTGAGTCGGGCGAGTTCTGCGGTGGCGGCGATGAGCAGATCAGGGATGGATGGCGCGCGGTGTTGGCCGCGGTCAGCGAGCAGCATCTTGATCTCGACGGCGCGAGCTTCGATCGCCGGTGTGATGTGTTCAATTGTCATCGATGACATGGGCGGTTCACCGAGCGTGCCGCGGTGATCGGGTCCGTTGCGGGTGGAGAACCCTATCTCAAGCAGAGTCACCGTCGAGACCCTGACCAGGCCGCGTTGGATGCGTGACAGCCACTCGTCGCTGGCGGCGTTGATGCGGTGTAGCGCCGACTTGTCGATGAGCCAGTTGGTTACCGCCATGCGGCTGTCATCACCTCAGGATCACCCAAATCGGCGGTGCGTTCGGCGAAACGGTTCAGATGCTCGCGTGTCACTGCCGGTCCTTGCTGCTCGGCGAGGACCCGGCGCAGGTACTCGGCGCGTGTCACGCCGGCGCGTTGCGCGTTCGCGTCGAGCGCCGCCACAACTTCGTCGGGCACATCCCGAATGAGGATATCAGTCACGCACTCCATGATATCGCGCCGGCGCTGGACCGGCTACGGGTAGCGCTGCACCTGATGCTCAGCCACGCCCAGCGCCTCGGCCTGCCGGCGGTGGGTCCACCCCGAGCGATGCGTGCCTTGACGAAAAAGGTGGCCAGCCTGCTCAGCGACGTCGACCGCTCGCAGCGTCGACCTTGTTCGCGGGCGGCGAAGCGAAAGGCGTGCGCCCTGGGCCATCTAGATGTCGAACAAGGCGTCGATGCGGTCGCCAGCGACGCGGTGTTGGTCGGTGACGATGTGGGTGTAGCTGCCGAGGGTGACGCCGATGTCGGCGTGACCGAGGCGTTCCTGCATGATCTTGTCATCGCCGACCACGACCCGGCCGACGGACTGCGCGGTGTGGCGCATCCCCTTGGGGGTGATGCGAGCCACGCCGGCTTGGGTGATGAGCTGATCCATGAGGCGACGGAAGTTGTTGGGGTCGAGCCAGCCGCCGACCGCGGTGGTGAACACGAGCCCGCTGTCCCGCCAGGCCGGGCCGACGAAGTCAGCTTCGGCTGCTTGGCGGTCCCGGTGCGCCCGCAGCACGGAGGCCGTGACCGCACCGAAGGTGACGAGCCGTTCGCTGGTTTCGGTCTTCAGCGCCTTGAGCACCGGGCGGCCGCGTTCCACGGCCAGTTGCTGGGTGACCTGGAGTTCGCCGGTTTCGATGTTCAGATCGGTCCAGCGCAGCGCCAGGATCTCCCCTCGGCGGAGTCCGGTGACCAGGCAGAGATGGAACGCAGCGTAGAGCCGGTGCTCGCGCACGGCGAGGAGGAACGTGCGGGCTTCCTCGACGGTCCAGCTCAGCTTCTTGCGGGTGCGGTCGCGTCGCGGCGGCTGGGTCAACGCCACCGGGTTCGACGGCAGCCAGCCGCGCTGCACCGCCTCCTCCATGGCCATGGAGAACACCTTGCGCACCTACCGCGCCGAGGTCGCTCCCAGCGGTCGGCGGGCATGGTCGCTGGAGGACGCTTCGCGGAGTCGCCCGATCCACGCGTCGACCACCTCCGGGCTGAGATCTCGAAGCTGCACCGACCCGATGAGCGGCACGACATGACGACGAACCGCCCACTCGTACTGGTCGTAGGTGGAGGGCTCGACCCGACCGGCCTTGGAGGGCAGCCACACCTTGTCCAGGAACTCTCCGACGGTCTCCGTTGCGGTGCCGGCGCGGCCTTCCAGTAGGGCCCGCTGATGCGCCGCGGCCTCCCGCTTCACAGCGAAGGTGCCGAGCTGGCGGACCTTGCGCCGCCCGGTGGCGGGGTCGTAGCCGCTGACCCTGACCACCCACCGTCGCCGCTGGCGTTGAATCTCCGGTTCGCCGACCGCCACCCACTGCATGACGGGGCAGGGTACAACGCCGTTCGCCGTTG
>JANPEN010000325.1:0-2428 GCA_031422955.1 Acidimicrobiia bacterium | reverse complement strand
GCCGCTGTTGATGGTGTCGGCGGCAAAGTGGTCCTCGAGTGCGATATCCACACGGCGGACGCCGGGCACGGCGCTTACGGCGTCGTGAGCGTCCGCGACCATCAGGTAGGCGAAGTTGGGCGCACAGAAATAGGTGGGTAGTCGCAGGCGCACGCGGGCAGTGCCGCCTTCGTCGACGTGACAGGAGGCCACGAAACCGAGCGTGGTGACGGACTCGTCGAGCTCGGGGTCGTGCACCCCGCCCAGCGCGGCCCAGACGGCAGCGTGCACCGATCCGGTGTCCTCGGCGGGTCGAGCGGTCATACCGGCTCGGGCGCCAGGATGGGTGCCTCGGGCGCGGGGCTGAGCGGGAGCCGGCATTCGGCCGGCACATCGATCCCGTACAACCGGGCTGCGTTCAACCCGAGAATCTTCTTCTTGGTGGCGCTGTTCACCGGTGGGTACTCCGAGAACTCCTCGCCGCCGGGGTAGTCCCAGTCCACGAAGCCTTCGACTTGCCAGCGCGGCTCCCAAATGGCGTAGTCGCTGCCGAAGACCAGCCGGTCCTCACCCAGCCAGAAAAGCAGCTCCCCCATAACCTTGGCGAACATCCTGGGCCGGGCGTGCATGAGCCCACCGATGATGACGGACAACCCGGCGTAGACGTTCGGTTCCTGCACGGCGATGAAACAGAAATCCTCGAAGCGGGGAAACCCGACGTGTTCGACAATGAAGTTCAATTCAGGAAACATCGTGGCGGCAACGTCGATGTCGCCCACGTCAAAGGAATCCTTGTCGAGCGGCCAGATGGTCGGGCCCTTGTGCACGTGGATGTTGCGCACCCCCAGTTCCTGGCACCGTTCCAGGAACCGGAACGCCTCGGGATCCTTGAGCGTCCACCCACGTGAACCATCGCGCCATTCGGCGGTGTACAGCTTTGCGCCCGTGCATCCCCACCGCTGCACGTTCTCGGCCAGCCGTTTGAGGCCCTCAGCGCCTTCTCGCGGGTCCCACCGAGTGTTCAGCACGAACTTCCCTGGGTGCTTCTCGAAGAGGACCGCGTTTCGTTCGGTCGTGTTGAACCCGTCGCGGTACCACGAGCGGAGGTAGGTCGGTTGGAAGATCGCCACGTCGACGTGGCCCGCCTGGAACACGTCTCCCATTAGATCCGCTTCGTCGTACTTCTGGAACTTCTCTAGGCCCCAATGGGTCTCGGCGGGCCCGAGTCCCTGATAGCCGTGGAAGCACTCGATCCACCCCTTCGCGTAGTTCTCGGCACCGGGCAGCCAGTTCGCTGGGCTTGCATCCCAGTAGTGGATGTGGCCGTCCACGACGAAGTACTTCTCATCGCCCTTTGCGTACACCAGGTTCCCCTTCTCCACGACACGGTCGAAGCCCCCTACACGCTGCGACCTTGACCACGGCGGACGGCCGTAGCGGATCCGACTGTGACACAATCGCCCTTGCAGCTCGATTGCACGGTGGCGAAGGGCAACGCTCGACCAACGCAGCCTCCGCCAAGCCAGCCCTGCCGCGTGCCGCCTATGAAGGTTCAGGAGGGTCCACCAATGCTGGCGTCGCCAACACCGCCCGCGTATCGCATCCTCGGCCCGCTCAGTGTCGGCACGCCGCCGCCGCCGCGGGGCCAGCAGGGGCGCGTCCTCGGCGTGTTACTCCTCGAGCGCGGGGCGGTCGTGCCCACCGTCGAGCTCTGCCGGTGGGCCCTCGGCCCCGACCGTGCCGACGATGCCGCACAGGTCCACGTGCTCATCGCCCGCCTCCGACGCCTGCTGCGTGAGCAGTCCCTGCCCGGCCGGGTGACGTCAGCGACTAGCGGCTACCGCTTCGAGGGCGACGAGGACCTCATCGACGCCGGCCGCTTCGACGCCCTGTTCGATGCGGCACAGTCCCAGCAGGATACCGACCCAGCCAACGCGCGCCACCTGGTCGACGCGGCGTTGAACCTGTGGCAGGGTGAGCTGCTGGCAGGGCTCGGCCTCAGCGACCACCCAGCCGCCGCCCGTCTGGCCGACCGCCGACCGGCTGCGCTCGAGCTCGCCTTCACCGCCGACCTCGCCCTCGGCCGGACCGCGAGCCTCCCCGACATGCTCGAAGCGCACCGCCGCTTCCCCGATCGCGAACGGCTCGCCGTAATCGCCATGACCGCACTCTTCCTGGCCGGTCGGCAGACCGAGGCGCTCGCCCTGTACCTGCGGGCCCGCCAACGGATGATCGCCCTCACCGGTCTGGAGCCCGGCGCGGACCTCCGACAGGCCGAGGCGGCGGTGCTGCGCCATGACGTGGCACCGATCCTGATGGGATGTCTGGGAATCCGTGAGCCCCGACTGAGGACGGCTCGTGCGCTGCAGCCGGCGGCGCTGGTGGACCGAACCGGTTATCGCAACGAAGGGCGTGGGTCCTGGCCGCGTTTCGTCACCAGCTTCGTGGG
>JANPEN010000324.1:0-3297 GCA_031422955.1 Acidimicrobiia bacterium | reverse complement strand
CCGGCCTCACCCGGACCTCACCGAGCGTGGTATCAACGTCCATCAGGGCTGACCGCGGCGCTCATCGTCGCCGGGTCCTTTGCCCTGTGGATCTACGCCTTCTCCGGGGTGGCCAAGAAAGACCCGCCCGACACCCTCCGCGACCAGGTCTACGCGGCGAAGGCCGAGGCCATCTGCGCTCCCACCCTGACGTTCATCAATTCGCTGCCGCCTGCCCCTGTCGCCAAAACCCCTCAGGAGCGGGCCGCGGTGCTGGACCAGGCCAACCAAGCCCTGACCCAGCTGGTGCCCAGACTCCGCGCCATCGCCCCCGACAACCAGTCCGACCGCGCCATCGTGGACGCCTGGCTGCGGGACTGGGACCAGTACCTGATTGACCGGGGTGACTATCAGCGGGTATTGGCCACCGGGACCGACGCCCAGTTCACCCTCACCGCTAAGCCAGGTGGGATCTATACAAAATCCATGGACAACCTGGCCAAGGTCAACGCGATGGCGTCCTGCGCCACTCCCGGGGACGTCTAGCAACGCGTCGCCGCGCCTCGGGACACTGGGCCCTTCACCCCTCGGGATCGTCCCGCCAAGACTAGCGAGAGCCTTCCTGCCCACCGCCCCGGAGGTATGCGGCCAGGGCCAGCCCTCGCCCCACGAGACGACGCAACCCGGCATCGGGCTCGAAGGCCTCCAGTTCTTCGGCCCGCACCCAACGCTGGCCGGTGGACTCGTGGTTGTGGCGAGCTACCGCGGCGGGGGGAGCAAGCACCAGGTAGCGAACGTCGAGATGGTCATGAGGCTCCTCGGCCGGGGGGGCCACCCTGTGCACATCGAGATCAACCGCGGGTCCCACCACCCGCAGGCCGGCTATGCCACTTTCCTCGGTTGCCTCCCGCAGGGCCGACACCGCCAGGTTGGCTTCGCCGTCGGCGTGACCGCCGGGCTGGAACCAGCGTCCCAGCTTGCGATGGTGCAACAACAGCACCCGGGTCAGCTGGGCGTCGACCACCAGAGCGGAGGAGGTCAAGTGGCCGGGGGCGCAGCTGCGCAGAAGTGCGTCGGGGTGGGTGAGGACAAAGCTCAACAGGCAGGAACGATGGGCCTCGATCTGCTCATCGCCACCCAACGCGGTCATAAGCTCCACCCGAGCCCGCTCCAGTTCACGGCTGGAACTCAGTTCTGTTGGGCCCAGCACCCGAGCCGGGCCGTACACATGCTGGACCGCTCCGGCGGTCGGAACATCGGTCACCAGCGCGACCCTAGGAGGATGCCGGGCGCGGACCAGGCCTGGTCCGGCGGGAGACATACACGCTGTCCTCTTCGTACCAGCGAAGAGGCTCGGCGGCCGCCTTGGTAATGCCTACCCGCACCGTCCGCACCAACGCCGCCACCGCCCGGTTGGGCGGGGCGGTCTCCAAGCGCAGACCACCCGCGGGTTCGAGCAGGTCGACGCCGTTGTCCGTCCCGTCGATGCCGAGGGCTGCGCAGAGCCTTCCCGGCCCGCCACAGAGCTGCCGGTCGGTCTTGGCCAGGGGGCGGCGCGACCACATCGACTCCTCGCCGGCGGTGGGCTCGCCCGCCCGCAGCAGCACCGCCGCGCCCACCCCCACCGGACCGCAAACGACGTTGGCGCACCAGTGCAGTCCATAGGAGCGATAGACGTAGAGATGGCCGGGGCGCTCGAACATGACCCGGTTGCGGGGCCGTTCGCCGATGAAGCTGTGGCTGGCCGGGTCGTCGGGGTCGTAGGCCTCGACCTCCACGATGCGAGCCGAGGTCTGGCCCGCCACCAGCACCATCCCCACCAGCTCCGGTGCCACCAACGCCGCCGAACGGGCAAAGAAGGTGCGGGACGGGGCCAGCCCGGAACTCACGCGTCCTGGAGGCGGGTGAGGGTCGTTTCGAGCTGCTTCTGGAACTTGGCCAACTGCTTGGCCACCTGTACCGGCCCGCCGGCCCCCGGGCTGGTGCGGCGCAACACCGCCTGGCCGGGGGCGCACAGGCCGGCCGCCTCCTCACCGAGGGACGGATGGGCGGCCACCAACTCCGGCAGCGATACGTTGCGATCTAAGGAATCTCGTACCAGCGAGCCGATGAGTGCGTGAGCGTCGCGGAACGGTGTGCCCCGCTCCACCAGCCATTCGGCCAGATCGGTGGCGGCCAGATACGGCGAATCGGCGGCCGCTTCCATGCGCTTGCGATCGAAACGGCAGGTCTCGATGAGGCCGTTCATGGCCGAAAGAGCCAATTTGAGTTGGTCGACGGAGTCGAAAAGCGGCTCCTTGTCCTCTTGCAAGTCGCGGTTGTAGGCCAACGGCAACCCCTTGAGCATGGCCAACACACCGGTCAGATGGCCGATCAGACGGGCGGCCTTGGCCCGGGCCAGCTCGGCGATATCGGGGTTCTTCTTCTGCGGCATCATCGATGAGCCGGTCGAATAACGGTCATCGAGACGCAAGAAGCCGACCTCCTCGCTTGACCAGATCACCACCTCCTCTGCCATCCGGGACAGGTGCACGGCCAGCAACGTGCAACAGAACAACGCCTCAGCCACGAAGTCACGGTCGGAAACGGCGTCCAAGGAGTTGTCGAAGGCGCGCGAGAATCCCAGCTCATGGGCGGTGAAGTGGGGGTCGAGGGGCAGCGATGACCCGGCCAGGGCGCCTGCCCCCAGCGGCGAAACGTCGCCCCGGCGGCGAGCGTCGAGCAAACGATCGACATCTCGGAACAACGCCCAGCCGTGGGCCAGAAGATGATGGGCCAACAGCACCGGCTGCGCTCGCTGCATGTGGGTGTAGCCAGGTACGTAGGTTTCCCCCGCTTCTTTGGCCCGGTTCAGCAAGGTCCTCTGGAACTGGGTGACCCGTCGGGCCACGTCCATAAGCTCCCGGCGGGTGTACAGGCGCATGTCGGTGGCAACCTGGTCGTTCCGGCTACGACCCGTGTGCATTTTGGCCCCGGGGGGCCCGGCGATCTCGGTGACCCTGCGCTCCACCGCGGTATGGATGTCTTCGTCGCTCGCCTGGAAGGCGAAACGGCCCTGCTGCATCTCTGACTGCACCTGGTCCAAGGCATCGAGGATGGCCGCTTCCTCGGCCTGGTTGATCAGGCCCACCTTGGCTAGGCCTTTGACATGGGCCCGCGAGCCGGTGATGTCGTCATGGGCCAGCCGCCGGTCGAAGGGCAGGCTGACGGTGAACGCCCACAGCTCGTCGGCGGGTCCGTGCTCGAAGCGACCGTGCCACAGCGGCAAACCGGGTGCGGGGGCGCTGCTCGTACCGCCGCCGGATCCCGGCCCGCCCG
>JANPEN010000323.1:0-4573 GCA_031422955.1 Acidimicrobiia bacterium | reverse complement strand
CACTTCGGCTACCCGCTCGGAGCCGGTCGACTCGGGGTGACGCAAGCGCACGTTGGTCACCAGATGACTCACGCGAGACAGGGGCTCCTCGGCCCAGTGCAGCCCCGTTTGCAGCTGGCTCACCCGCTTGCGCAAGGTGTCCTTGCCCTCGTCGAACCAACACACATCCTCACCGGCTCGGGTCTGGGATCGAGCGGCGACGTCGGTCATGGGCACATTGATCCGCAGGGGCATGGTGTAGATCAAGTCCTCGGTCAGCAGGTCTAGCCAATCCTGGTAGCGGCCGTCGTCGAGCAAGTCAGCCTCGTGATAGAGGAACTGCGCCAGCTCCTCTACGAGCAGCAGCCGCCGCAACCGTCCGGCATCGACACCGGACAGCGCATCACCATCCGGCACAGCATCGGCATCGGCATCGGCATCGGCCACCGGGACAGTCTCCCATCCCGCCGCCCACCGCGCCCCGCGGCGAACGCGGACAGGACGACAGAACGACCGAACGACCTGACCGGTGTGACTGGTGGGACTCGCGGCAGGCAAGAATGCCCTTGCGCAGGGACGCTGCCATCCTCGACCCCGCCACCGAGGGCGGCCCGGTTCTACGGGTCGCATCGGCCGTTTCAAGGCGCCGGACCTGACCAGAGCGCGCGCTGGGTGGCCTCATGCCCTCCCACTCGTAGGAATGGCGGGTCATTGTGCGGATCCGGGGCGGTCGTTGTGCGGATCCGGGGTTTCCCCGTCCCAGCCTCCTTCTCTTTGCCCAGGTCAGGATGGTCGCCACGATCCGATGGCGTGCAAGATTTCCCCGGATCCGCACAGCAGGTCCTCAGGCTCCGAAAACCGGTCACCGTGCCCATTCTTTCGCTCACTCATCGCCAGTATTTGCGTCGAATCGACGTCGATTCGACGCTACGGGGCCCCGGCTAGGCAGGGCGTCCTACGATACGGCCCGTTCACGCCGGCCCAGCCGGGACGGCCGCAGATCTTCGCCCGGACCACACGGTGCGAAAAGGGGGAGTCATGAGCGACGGAGTTTCCACCACCCGGACCTGGGACCAACGTCACGGGGATGCCATGGAGGTGCTTTCGACCATGGCCGGCGTTGACCAACCCACCGCAGAGAAAATCGGCGCCGGCATGGAACGTCGCTACGGCGCGTTGGGCACCTTCGCCATGCATGCGGTGATGGGTGATCTGTGGTGCCGGCCCCAGCTGTCCCGGCGTGACCGCAGCCTGGTGGTGGTGTCCGTGCTCATGGCCCAGGCCCGTGACGAGGAGCTGGAGCTGCACGTGGCCAACGCCCTCAACCACGGCATGACCCGCAGCGAGGTAGACGAGTTGCTGCTCCACGTGGCCGCCTACGCCGGCTTCCCCGCCGCCATGAGCTCGGTGCGTCGGGTCGACGCCGCCTACAACGGCCTCGACGGCCTCGATCGAGGCGCCCGCCGGGAACGCGAAGCGGCGGAGCACATCGATGACGCTGAGCGCGATAAGCGCGCCGCGGATGTCCGCCGCACCCTCACCAACGGCCGAGCCGCAGCGGACCCGGCCACCGACCTGGCCAACATGGTCAGCCTGCTCGGCGATGTCGGCACCCTGGCCTTCCGTTTCGCCTTCGGGGAGATCTGGTCCCGCCCCCAGTTGAGCCGCCGCGACCGCTCGTTGTGCGTCATCGCCATCCTGGCCGCCCTCGGTCAGGCTCACGAGTTGGCGGTGCACGTGCCCGGCGGGCTCCACCACGGCCTAACCCGCACCGAGATCGAAGAGGTCATGGTTCAGATGACCCTGTACGCCGGTTTTCCCCGCGCCGTGGACGCCATGCTCGCCGCCCGGGCCGCCTTCGCCAAGATCGACGCCCGCCAGCCGCGGACCTGAGCCGGGTGCAGAACGACGCCCTGGCGCGAACCTCGTTTCTGGACGGCATGGCGTCACAGGCGGAGGCGGAGCTACGCGCCCTGGGCGTGCGGCGTAGGTTTCCGGCGGGTTCCGCGGTGTTCATCGAAGGCGACGTGGCCCACGAGGCGTTGATACTGCTGGCCGGCACCGTCAAGATCAGCCTCACCGCCCTCGACGGCAAAGAGGTCATCCTCGACGTCCTCGGCCGGGGTGCGCTCGTCGGGGAACTGTCCGCCATCGACGGGCAGGCCCGCTCCGCCACCGCCACCGCGCTGGTCCCCATCGAGGTCTTGGCCGTGCCCTGCACCGCGTTCATCGACCTCATGCACCGTCAGCCGGCGTTGATGTACCAGCTGCTGGTGTCCGTCACCGCTCGCCTGCGGGCCAGTGTCCGTCGCCAGCTCGAGTACGGCACCGGCGACGCCCTGGCCCGTTTGTGCGGTCGCCTCATCGAGTTGGCCGACCAGTACGGCACGCCCGGCCAGAACGGCTCCGTCGAGCTGGACTCGCCGGTCTCCCAGGCCGATCTGGCCTCCTGGACCGGCCTGTCCCGTGAAGCCGTGGTCAAGGCCCTGCGCAACCTGCGAGAGCTGGGCTGGATCGAGAACCACGGCCGACACATCATCATCCTGCAGGGCGATCGCCTCCAGGCCCGGGCCGTTACCTGAACGGCCAGAACCGGCCGCTCAGCTGCCCGGCGACAACGAGCTCGAGGACAGCGTTGTCGAGGGCAGGGTGCTCGAGGCGGCCCCAACTCGGTCCCGAGCCGCTCGCTTGATGGCATCGGCCACGTCGGGGAACTCCACCAGCACGGTGGCGAACTCCGTGACGCTCATCACGGCTACCCGCATATCGGTGCTGGCCATCACCGTGGCCATGCGCACGGCGTGGTCGGGATGGCCTACCCGCTCCAACAAAGCCACCTCACCGTAGTGATCGCCGGGGGCGAGCGTGGCCACCCGGCGGCCGCCCACAGTGACCTCAGCCGTGCCATCGACGATGACCCCGAACTCCAGGCCGGTCTGGCCTTCCTTGGTCAGCTGGTAGCCCGCCTTGACCTCAACGACGCTGGAGAGGGACTCCAGGTGGTCGCGCTGGCGGCGGCTGCAATGCACGAAGATGGCGGCGTCGGCGATGGTGTGAGCGACTGGCTGGCGGTGGATGGACATGGTGAACTCCTGCGCTGCTGTTCCCCCCGGCGAATCCCACCGGTTGAGCACAGCCTGCGCTCATCGGGTGGGCCCCGCTGCGCACCGCGCACCAACCCCGCTGGGTACTCCTACTCACGTTCGTGGGACGCTGCCCCTATGAGCCCTCGCCCCGAGCAACCCGAGCTGGTCCGTGCCGCCGCCGAGCTGGTCCCCCTGGTGGTCGAATCCGCAGACGACATCGAACGTTCGGGCCGGCTACCGGCGTCCATCGTCGAGAAGCTCAGCGCCACCGGCTTGTACCACCTGTTTCTACCGGCCAGCGCCGGGGGGCCCGAGGCCGATCCGCTCTCGGGGATGCTGGCCATTGAGACGTTGGCCCGAGCCGACGCCTCCGTGGCCTGGTGCGCCCACGTCTCCTCGGCCAACGCTTGGCTGCTGGCCACCCTGGCCCCCGAGACCGTGGCCGAAATGGCCAGAACCGCCGGGACAGCGGGGGGTGCGGCTTGGCGGATGTCGGGTTCGGCCCGACCCCGGGGGCGGGCTCGACGGGTGGCGGGCGGTTTCCGGGTCAGCGGTCAATGGGACTTCGCCAGCAACTGCCTGCACGCCCGTTGGTACTCCGGTACCTGCATGACGGAGGAACGGGACCGGCCGACCCGCGCCCGCACCCTGATCTTTCCAATGTCGGAGGCCACCATCATCGAGACCTGGCAAGTCACCGGCATGCGGGGAACCGGCAGCCACGACGTGGCCGTGGCTGACCTTTTCGTACCCGAGGAACGGGTCAGCGCCGGCCGCCACCTCGCCCTCCAGCACGGGCGGCTGTACCAGCCTCGCCTCACCATGGTCCTCAACTGGGCCCTCACCGCGGCGGTGGCGTTGGGCGTGGCCCGGGGCGCCCTCGATGCCTTCGCGGAACTCGCCCAGGACACCACCGCGGGGGAGACCGAGATCCCGTTGCGCCAACGGGCCGAGGTCCAGCGGGCCGTGGGCCGGGCCGAGGCCCTGCTGGGCGCCGCCCGCTCCTACTGCCTACACAGTGTCAGGGACGTCTGGGAGGCAGCGGAGCCCGGCGATAGCCACGAGGGTCGGGGCGGGGAGGAGCTAGATCGGTTGGTCCTCGACGCCCGCCTGGCCATCACCCATGCCATGCACACCGCCGTCGAGGTGGTCGATCTGCTTTTTCACGCCGGCGGCACCCGCTCGATCTTTCACCGCCACCACCTCGAACGCCGTTTCCGCGACGCGCACGTCGCCCTGCGTCACGGTGCCGGATCGTCCAGCCATTTCGAGGCCGGTGGACGCATCGCCTTGGGCCTGCCCGCCGCCGCCCCATTCTGGTGAGGGAAACCTGACCGCGGCGCCGGTCATGATGGCGCCATGCGCTTTGGGTTCACCTTGCCGAACAACATGGGTGTCTCGGACCCCGATGAGGTCGCCGAAATCGCCGTGGTCTGCGTGCAGCTCGGTTTCGATTCGGTGTGGGTCGCCCACCACGTCCTCAACATTGGTTACGTGCGAGAACGCCT
>JANPEN010000322.1:0-5276 GCA_031422955.1 Acidimicrobiia bacterium | reverse complement strand
GGTTGTCGGTCTTCGCCGGTTCCTTTGACCTTGATGCCGCCGAGCAGGTGTGTGGCTACGGTCGGATCGCTCGCGCCTCGGTGGCCTCGGTGCTGGCCGCGCTGGTGGACAAGTCCATGGTCCAGGCCACCGGCGGTGCCCGCACCACCTATCGTCTCCTCGAGACCCTGCGTGACTACGGCGCCACGCTGGTCCAGGCCGAGGGGCCCGAGCTCCTGGCGCGCCATACCGATTGGATTGTGGCCATCTGTGGCCGGGCTGAGGTCGGCCTGCACGGCGCCGATGAACGTATTTGGCTCGATCTGTTGGACGCCTTGTTCGACGACCTTCGGGTCACCGTGCTGCGAGCGGTCGATGCCAACGATCTGACTACTGCCCTACGCATCGTGGTCTCTGCCCGGGAGCACGCCTTCCGTCGCCTGCGTTACGAGCTGATCGGTTGGGCCGAGGCGGTGTTGGCGTGCGAGGGGGCAGAGACCCAGCCGCTGGCTGCTGCCGCCTGGGGCATCGTCGCCTACGGGCGTTTCGTGCGAGGCGAGATTGATGCCGCCATCGAGCTGGGTGAACGGTCGCGGGAACTGGCCAGGCGGCGCGGTACGGACACGCTGGGTTTGGCTGAACGTGCGCTGGCCAACGCGTGGGTTTTCCGCCGGGACGCGGCGCGGGCCCAGATGGCCTTCGACGCCATGATGGCGGGGGCAGCCGCGTCAGGCGTGCCCGCTCGGATCGCCCACGCCTGCTACATGCGGTCCTTGGCCCAGACCAATACCGGGGACGCGACGGTCGGCATGGAGTACGCGCAGCGGGCGAAACAGGCCGCCACCCGCTGCGCCAACCCCACCGCCTTGGCCCAAGCGGCCTACGCGGTGGGCCTTTGGTCCGCCGGCACGGAGCCCACCCGGGCCGTGGAGGAGCTCGAACGGTCCGAGACGCTGTCGAGGGAGGTCGGCAACTTGTGGTTGGAGCTCTTTGCCCGCACCGAGACGCTTTGGCTGCGTGCTTTCCGAGGGGAGCCGCTGGCGGCCCTGGCCGGTTTCGCCGAGGTCATCGCGGCGTGGCATCGCGCCGGCGATTGGGCCAATCAGTGGTTGTCGCTGCGTCATGTTCTCGGTATCTGCCATCTGCTCGGCGCCGACGAGTTGGTCGCCATCATTCATGGGGCGCTGGAACGGGCCGGGGCTACCGATGCCTTTCCGTTCGAACCGGCGGCTGCGGCCAACCTGGCCAACGTGGTCCAAGACGTGCGTGCTCGGTTGGGTGAACCGCGATTTGTCGCCGCCGAGCAGCAGGGGCGAGCCGCGGCCACAACGTCCGCCATGATCCAGCTCATCACGAGCCAGCTGGCCGCCAAGCCGCCGGCGGGCGCCCTTCACCACCAGACGAAGGGTCCGGCGCCAGACGCGCGGTGAGATGACCCGTACCCCGTAACCCGTAACCCTCACGCGACGGTGGCCGGTAGCATGAGCGGCGGTCGGGCTGGCTTCGCCTGGCAGAGGGGGAAAACCGCCATGACCAGCACCGACACCCACTCGTCTGACACCCACTCGTCTGAATCCCAGTGGTCGGCGTACCTGGCCGAGGGTGAGCGCCGGGCCCGGTCCCTGCCCAACCGGGGTCCGGTTCGCTACACACCCGAGGGCCGGGTCCATCCCGACATTCTCGATGCGTACGATGAGTTCGGCTTTTATGTCTTCGAAGGCGTGGTCGGCCCGGCCGAGCTGGCCGAGTTGCGGGCAGAGGTCGAGGACCTGCTGGAACGGGCGCCCTATCCGTCCCGCGATTCGCCTACCGATCGGCTGGGGCGTCCCGCGGCGGCATCGAACCTGCCCAAGAACCCGTGGTTGATGGCCCCGCCGCTGTCGGACCCGGTGGGGGGCACCCGCCTCAACAACGGCCGCCACCCCGTGAAAATGGCCGAGCCACAGGCCCGCCCCGATGCGCCGGCGGCAGTGCCCTACCTCATGTTCGGTTGTTTGGCCTTGCTCGACAGCTTCGTGCGGGTCTACGCCCATCCCGATCTGCTGGCAGTGGCGGAGGCGGTGAACGGGCCGGATTTCACGCCCTTCAATGAGGCGTTGTTCATCAAGCAGGCCGGGTTGGGCCCCTCGGTGGCGTGGCATCAGGACGGCCAGAACCATTGGGCTTCGCCCGATCTCGACGGACGTTCCCACGGCTTCAACTTTCAGGTGCAGATCTACGGCAGTACCGCGGCCAACGGGGTGTGGGTGGTGCCCGGCAGCCACCTCCACGGCAAGGTCGACATCAAAGCCATGGTTGAGGCCAACGGCGGTTCGGACCGGCTCGCCCAGGCGGTGCCGCTGGTGTGCAACCCTGGCGACGCTTTCATCACCAACCGCCAGGCGCTACACGGCTCTTTTCCCAATGTTTCTGCCGACCCGCGGGTCACGGTCAACTTCGGCTTCCACCGTTACCGTTCGGTGATCAACCAGCCCGGCACCCTCACCAGCAACGGCCAGATCTACGACGCTGACTATGTGCACCAACGCTGCCGGGCCATTGCCGTGGCCATCGACGCCCGGGCTCAGCGCTACCCCGACGAGCGCCGCTTCGTGTACCAGCCCTTTGCCGATGCCGCCGCTCTTGAGGCCAACCGCTTCAACGAGCACACCCGCCGTGAGGTGCTGGCCGAGGCATATCTTCACGACCTGGCCATCTGACTTGATCCGATAGAAGTCTGATTTAATTCAAAGTTGCGAGCAGCGTGCTCCTTTCAGCGCGACCCCAGCACGGGGAGCAGCACGTGGGATGGTCGCGCCGTATCGTGGAAAACCTGCTGCAGCGCGGCGGCGAGTTGCGTCGCCGTGCCCGAGGCTTCCCCGGTTTGGGGGTTGCGGTCGAAGCGGGGGAAGTTGGCACTGGCGATCTCCAGGCGAATGCGGTGGCCGGCCTGGAACACGTTGGCGGTGGCCACCAGGTCGATGCGCCATTCGTAGACCTGGCCCGGGTCCAGCAGGCGGGGCGTGTCACGGCCCTGGCGGTAGCGACCCCGCAGGATCCCGTCGCACAGGTTGCGGGCATACCCATCGGGATAAACATCGACCAGCTTGGCGGTGAAGTCACAGTCCGGCGCGCTGGTGGCCGCGTGGAGTACGCAAACCACCGGGCCGATCACGGTGATGTCCTCGGTGAGCACCTCGGAGGAGTACACCAGAACATCGGATCGATCCTCCACGAGCCGTTGGTCGTAGGCGCCACCAGGGATAGCCCCCGGCCAGCAACACAACCCGCCACCGCGGGTCTTGACCGGGTCTCGAGGATCAGAGATAAACACATCATGAGCTTCCTCGCCGCCGGGCGGGACAGGGCTGAGCGTGCCGTCACCCCGCAGGCTCTGGGCCCGCCCCTGGCTGTGGAGATACCACGGCGTGGCGGTAGCGCCTGGCACGGGCCAATCCTCGAAGGTGCGCCAACGGTTCTCGCCCATCACGAACAGCCGAACGGGCGGATCTTGCCCATCCAGGCCAGCACCGCTTGGCTCGGCGTCTCCCAGCCACTCCTTGAACCAGCGGATGCCCATGGCGTCGAGATCGACGGCCAACGCGTTGGCGGCGGCGCCGAAGTCCACCTCGCCCGCCACGTTGGAGGGTGAGACCATGTGGTGCCACGGGCCCACCACCAGGCGCTGGCCCGTACGGGCCGTTTCGGTGCCGCCCCGTGCGCCCATACCCACGTAGTTGGCCAGTGTTCCGGTCAGGAAAATGTCGTACCAGCCGCCCACGTTCAACGCCGGAACGGTGATCTGGCCGTACTGCTCGTCGACCCGGATGGGCGCCCACCAGTCGTCGTCGTTCGGGTGGGCGATCCAGTCATAGAAGTACGGCGCCGCCTCGCCCAGAAGGGGGTGCTCACTCAACGGCAGGTAGCGGAACCACTCGCCCAGATCATCAATGGCGCCGACCAGGCGGTGAAAGGCCGGGGTGAGCTCAGGGCGTTCCTTGCGCAGCCGCCGAAAGGTGTCCGGCGCCAGCCCCGCTACCGCCCAGGACAGGTTGAAACCCAGTGCGAAGGCCCCGCCTTGGTGGGTCCATCCCTCGTGGTATTGGGAGGCGGTGATCTGGGGGAAAATGGCCCGTAACGAGGGTGGGGCAGAGATGGCTGCCAACCATTGCGTGGCCCCCACGTAGGACGCGCCGTACATGCCTACCGCCCCAGTGGACCATGGCTGCGCGGCGCACCACTCCACGGTGTCGTAGCCGTCGTCGATGTCGTCGCGGAAGACTGTGAAGGTCCCCTCGGATTTGAACCGACCGCGGGTGTCCTGCACCACCACGGCGAAGCCGGCCTCCGCGGTGCGCAACGGGTCCATCATCATAAAGGCGTTGGACTTGAGGGACTTGTCGTACGGCGTGCGCTGCAGCACCACCGGATGGCGGCCCTCGCCCGCGGGACGGTACAGATCGGCACGCAACACGACACCGTCGCGCATGGGAACCTCGATGTTGCGATGGATCTCCAGCGTGGGCGCGCTCATGTCAGGTTCGCTCATGTCAGTTGCTCCCGGTGCGGGCGATGATGTCGCGGGCGACCTCGGACCAGCGGCCGAGGCTGGTGGGATCTCGTTTCCAATCGGCAAACGTGAAATACATCACCAGGCGATCGGCCAGACCCGAGTATCGCTCCACGATGCGGTCCGAAAGCTCCTCCCAGCTACTCACTACCGCGTAGTGGTCCAACATCTCGTCGGTGACGAGCGCGGCTGCCGCCTCCTGATCCCCGGCCTTGAGGGTGTCGTTCAGGCGGGCGGAGAGTCCCTCGTAACCGTGGTGGGCCAGGACCGCGGCGTAGTTCTTGGTGGAGCCGTAGAAGGCGATCTGCTGGCGGGCCCGTTCCCGGGCTGCGGCCTGCGCCTCAGGGGTGTCGCCCACCACCGTCATAACCGGTATGGCCAGGCGCACCGCGGCGCTGTCGCGGTTGGCCCGGGCTGCGCCCTCCGCCACCTTGGGCAGCACCACGTCGTTGAGGTAGGCCACCGAATGGAATGGGTGGATGTGGATCCCGTCGCACACCTCACCGGCCATGCGCAGCATCCACGGACCGACCGCGGAGATGAAGATAGGAATATCGGGATGGGCCATGCGCCCAGGGGACCACTGGCTGTTGAACAGGGTGAACGTGTAGTACTCGCCGTGGAAGTCGAGCTTCTCGGTACCTTGGAAGGCCCGAAAGATGGCTCGCAGGGCCAACACGTACTCCCGCAGCCGGGGCCCCGGCGGGTCGAAGGCGGCAGAGTAGCGCCGTTCGATGTGGGCGCGTAC
>JANPEN010000321.1:0-4803 GCA_031422955.1 Acidimicrobiia bacterium | reverse complement strand
CTCGGCCCCTAACCGGCGCGGGCAAGTGGAACGGCCCGGCTATGCGGGCCGTGCCGGTGGGGGGTTGAGGACGTGGGAGGATGGACAGCGCCCCACACGTGAGGGCGTTGGGGGAGGGGCAAGATGGCCAGACCCATGTTGGAGGGCTACCGGGTCCTCGATCTGTCCCAGTACCTGGCCGGGGCGGGGATCACCCGGCTGCTGGCCGAGCTGGGCCCCGAGATCATCAAGGTCGAGCTGGCGCCAGACGGTGACCCCAGCCGCGTGCTGCAATGGGTGAAGGACGGCCGCAGCAGCGTGTTCATCCAGAACAATCGGGGCAAGCGCAGCCTGTGCTTGGATTGGGACCACCCCGAAGGGCTGCAGATCCTGCGCGAGCTGGTGCCGCATTGCGATGTGGTGGTGGAGAACTTCGCCAACGGGGTGCTGGAACGGCGCGGCCTGCACTATCAAGCGCTGCGTGAGCTGAACCCGAAGCTGATCATGTTGTCCATCTCCGCCTACGGCCAAACCAGCCCGTGGGCGGATCGGCCCGGTTTCGACGGCATCATCCAAGCCACCTCGGGCGTGATGGCCATGAACGGGGACCCCGCCGACCCGCCCATGCCGGTTGGGTTCGCGGTGGCGGACAACAGCACCGCGGTGCATGGCTTCGCTGCGTTGGGCTACGCGCTGCTGCACCGTGAACGAACCGGTGAGGGCCAGCACATCGACATCGCCATGGCCGACGTCATGTTCGGGTTGCAGGACCAGATGGCCCAATACGAGCTGTCCGGCCACCAATGGCGACCCACCGGCTACCGCACCCATCACCCGATGTACTGCCCGGTCGGCACTTACCGCCTGCCGAAGGGCTACGGCTATCTGCTCGTGCTCGAACGCCAATGGCCCAACCTCTGTCGGGCCATGGGACGCACGGAGCTGATTGAGGACCCGCGTTTCGCCACCGCCGCCGAGCGCGGTCGCCACCAGGCGGAGCTGATCCCGATGGTGCAGGACTGGTTGCTGTCCTTTCCCGACAACGACGCGGTGGTACAGGCTTGTTTGGCCCACCGGGTCCCGTTGGGTGAGGTTTTCAGCTCCACTGATGCGGTCGGCCATCCCCATTTCGAGGCGCGCCAGATGGTGCGACGGGTGGGGGACCCAGTGCTCGGCGAGGTGATCGTGGCCGGCTACCCGTTCAAGTTCTCCGCCCAACCGGATCTGCCCGATCTGCTCGCCCCCTTGCTCGGCGAGCACAACCAGCAGGTTCTCACCGACGTGCTCGGCTACGGGGCGGAACGGGTGGCCGCCCTCACCCAGGAGGGGGTGCTGCAGGCCGGGGACCGCTGAGCGTCTTGACGCCGCGGTCCTGGCACGGCGACGCTGGAAGGCGTGACAGACGGACTTGATCTCATGTTGGGTGCCCTCGACCTGCGTGAAGTCGCGCCCGACACCTTTGTCGGCTCGGGGGACATCGACAACGACTACGGCATCTTCGGTGGGCACCTGCTCGGCCAGGGGGTGGCTGCCGCCTGCCGTACCGCACCGGATGGTCGGGCCATTCACTCGTTCCACGCCTATTTCGTGGCGGGAGGCACCGCCACCGGGGACATCGAGTACCAGGTCGAGCGCATCCGTGACGGTGGCACTTTCGCCCACCGCGAGGTACGCGCCCGCCGCGGTGAGCGGGAGCTGTTCCGTCTCACCGCCTCGTTCCAGACGCCCGAAGAAGGCCTGGACTGGGAATCGGCGCCTATGCACGAGCCAGAGGTTCCCGGCCCCGCCGACCTGCCCGAGCTCGCCGAACTGCTCGCCGCCCGCGACACGCCAGTGTTCGACGAGTACTGGACGCACCGTCCGCGGGCCGTGCAGCTGCGTTACGCCCATGCGCCTTGGGCCGCTGCCGGTCCCTCGGCCGACCACGGGATAAGGGTGTGGTGGCGCACCCCGCGTCGCATCGGTGACAGCCCGCATCTGCATTGCGCGGTGGCTGCCTTCGTGGCTGACGAGTCGATCTCGGACAACGTGTTGACCCCCCACGGGTTGACCTGGACGGGCGAGAATCTGATGGTGGTCAGCTTGGACCATGCGATGTGGTTCCATCGTCCCTTTCGGGTCGACGATTGGCTGCTGTTTGTGCAGCGGCCGTTGATCACCACCGCCGGGCGGGGTCTGGCCCTCGGTCATATCTACGATCGCCAGGGCCGCATGGTGGCGACCTGTATGCAGGAGGTTCTGGTCCGCCACTGAGCGTCGGGTCCGCGCTAGACCAGCACGTCTTCTCGAACGGTCGGCGCCATCGGATCGGTTTCCATCTCGGGTTCGGGGAGCCCTGCTTCCCCGGCGATGTCGATAGTGGGGAGGAGTCGATCGAGCCAGTCGGGAAGCCACCAGTTGGCCTTGCCCATCAGCTTCATCGTTGCCGGCACCAAGACCATTCGGACAATCGTGGCGTCCACGAAGATGGCGGTGGCCAGACCGAGGCCGAACATCTTGGTCGCGGGGTCTTCACCGAGAACGAAGCCGAGGAACACCGAGATCATGATCAGGGCGGCGGAGGTGATCACTCGGGCGGTACTGGCGATGCCGTGGATCACCGATGATTCGTTGTCTCCCGTCAGCAGGTATTCCTCACGCACTCGTGAGAGCAGGAAGACCTCGTAGTCCATAGACAGTCCGAAAAGAATCGCGAACATGAACATCGGAATGAAGACAAGGACCGGCCCTGTCGATTCCAGACCGATGATGTTCTTGCCCCACCCCCACTGGAACACCATCACCAACACGCCATACGCCGCACCGATGCTCAACAGGTTCATCAGCGCAGCCTTCAGCGGCACTACCAAGGATCGGAACACGAGGGTCAGCAAGAGGAAGGACAACACGATCACCGCGGCGATGAACAGCCCGAGGCGATCGTTGACGCGGTTGCCGATGTCTCCGAAGGTCGCGGTCTGGCCCCCGATGTGCGCCCGGGCTGGACTGTTGTCGAGTACCGGTGGAAAAACCTCCGCACGAAGACGGTCGACGGTCTGAAGCGTTGCATCGTCTTGAGGTGCTGAGTTCGCAAACGCCAGCAGCGTCGCCACACCGGCCTCGGTGTTCATCTGCGCGGTGGCGACGGCGGCGATGCCTCGGTCGGCCAGGATCGCCTCGCGAAGGGGTTCGACCACGCTCGGGTCCTGGGAGATGTCCACGGCTATGACCAACGGGCCGTTGATACCGGGACCGAAGCCCTCGGCGAGGAGGTCATAGGCCCGGCGCTCGGTGCGGCTGTCCGGCAATGCGCCCTCGTCAGGGAAGCCGAGACGAAGCCCGAGCACCGGTGCCGTCAACGCCAGCAGCAAAACGGTGACCCCGATGGCGTAGGCCCAGGCGTTCTTGGACACGTGCCGACCCCAACGCTCCCAGCCGGCACCGACCGCGGCGCTTGTTGGGACGTGGTGGCGGCGGATTCCGAAACGGTTGATCCGGTGTCCGGCAAGGCCGAGGAACGCAGGAAGCAGCGTGATCGAGGCGAGGACCATGAACAAGACGGTGACGGAGATGGCGACGCCCGCAGAAGTCATGAACGGAACGCCAGCGACCGCCAGACCCAGAATGGCGATGACGACGGTTCCGCCGGCGAAGATCACGGCCTGGCCCGCAGTCGCCGCGGCGCGCCCCACCGATTCTTCCACCGTCATGCCGCGGGCCAAGAGTTCCCGGCAGCGGGTGACGATGAACAGGGCGTAGTCGATGCCCACTCCCAGGCCGACCATGCTCGCTATCTGAGGGGCCCAGCTCGGGATCTCGATCAGGTAGGTGATGAGGGACATCGAGCTGATACCGAGGGCGAGACCAAACAGCGCCAAACCGATCGGGAGACCCATCGCAATGACCGATCCAAAGGCCAGCAGCAGAATGACGACCGCGGCGATCAGGCCGATCATCTCGCCGACGCCCGTCTCCGGCTCTTCAAAGGCGAAGAAAAGGTCCCCGCTCAGCTCGATCTGCAGCGGCGAGTCCTGGCCCGCCTCGAGCGCGAGCGCTTTGAGATTCTCGAGGTCGCCCGCAGTCAGCTGGTCGATCAACGGATACTGCACGCGAATCAAGGCGACCCGTCCGTCGGTCGATACCGAACCGCTCGCCACCGCCAACTCAGGCCCTGCCGCCAGCGCACCAGCCGGATCGCTCGTACCGAGCACGTTGGGCAAGTTGGTGACCGCGACTTGGACCGCGACCAGCGCGGCCCTCGCGTCGCCTGATTCGAAGAACGTCGCGCCGCCATCGAGCGGGGTCAGCACCACCTGGGCTGTCGGTCCGGCCGAGTCCGACTGGGCCGCGGTGAGCAGGTCGAGGGCGGCGGTCGAGTCGAGCCCTGGAGCTTCGAAGGCGTCCTCGAGCTCGCGACCGAAGCCGGCCGACGCGCTGACCACCAAAACGGCCACGATAACCCACGCCGCGATAACGGCCCATGGGCGGCGTGCTGCGAACCGGCCCAATCGGTACAAAGCTTGGGACATTGAACGTGCCTCCTCGAAGTGGCGATCCCCGATGAATCGACCGGGTGGAGACGCCACCGACCAACGTCGGGGCGAAGTCTCGAACGCATCCTGACGAGTTGTGTCGGCAGCAACATCGACCGATTGGTCCAAAGTCGGCTGGCCGTTCAGCCGAGGCGCGGACCGTACTTTCGGCCGATCTGTCGTCCCTTAACGTTCTCTATGCTGGGGCTGTGGTGCGCGACGCGGTTCGGCAGATGTGGGCAGAGCCCCGCGTATCGAATCCACCCAGGCGGGTGTGGCGCGACTGGATGCTGCTGGGCCTGCTGGTACCGGC
>JANPEN010000320.1:0-4739 GCA_031422955.1 Acidimicrobiia bacterium | reverse complement strand
CGATGATGTTGCGCATCATCGGAATCATCGCTTCGTCCATGAGGGCACCTTTGACCTGGACCGCGGCGCGGCCCTCGGCCCTCGCTGCTTGGTACGCGGCGAGTAGCTCCTCGGCCTCGGCGACCTCCTCGGCGGACGGGGACAGGATCCGGTTGGTCGGCTCGACATGGGTCGGGTGGATCACGGCCTTGCCGCTGAAGCCCAGCGCCACCGAGCGGGTCAGCTCGTCCTCGAGCCCGGCGATGTCCTTGATGCGCATCCACGGTCCGTCGACCGCCTCGAGCCCAGCGCCCCGGGCAGCGACGGCGATGCGGGAGCGCACCGCGTGGTAGGCGTCGCCCGGATAGGCCTGGATGGCTGGTGCACCCCAGCGCGAGCCGAGCGAGGTAGTGAAGTCGCCGATGCCGAACAGGATGGCCTCGGCCCGACCGGGCGCGGCTCGGGCGATTTCCTCGATGCGGGTGAGCGCAGCGGTGTCTTCGATGGCTAGCTCAAGGCCGATCCGGCGGTTGAGGCCGGCCCGTTGCTCGCATAGGGTGAGGAGGCGATCGAGGAAGCGCACCTCTTCGGCGTTGGCCACCTTCGGGATCAGCATGACGTCGAGCACGTCGCCCGCCTCGGCCACGAGCGTTTCCACGTCGTCGAGCGCCCAGGGGGTGTCGAGCCCGTTTATTCGCACCGAGCGACCTACTCGGCCCCAGTCGAGGTTCCGCAGCGACTCGATCACCAGCCCCCGGGCCTGCACTTTGCGGTCGGGCAGGACGGCGTCCTCGAGGTCCAAGATGACAATGTCGGCGCCCGTGGCGATCGCCTTGGGCACCCGGGCCACGTCGGGACCAGGAACAAACAACTCGGAACGCCGCAGCCTCATGGACGAGACCGTAGCGCTGGTCGGGGGGTCGGCGCGTCAAGGCCGAGGCAGCGGCGGCGGCCTTGCGCTTGCGGGCGTCCTACTTGGTTTCGTTTGGTGTCCAGGACTCGCTTTTGTCATCCAGACCGCCCGGTTGGTGTCATCAATCGCGTACCAAACGGCGGGTCAATGGGGCTTCGTCGATGATGGGCAGAGATGGCGGTCCGTTCGTGGATAGCGTGCGAAACCCGTTGCCGTGGTGGAGGAGAAGTGATGAGTGGTGGTCTCGTTGGACTGTTGGACGATGTGGCGGCGTTGGCGAAGTTGGCTGCTGCGTCGATCGACGACGTCGGCGCCGCCGCCGGTCGAGCCAGCGCGAAGGCTGCCGGTGTTGTGGTGGACGACACCGCCGTCACCCCGGCGTACGTGCATGGTCTGGCCGCTGAACGAGAGCTGCCGATCATCATGCGGATCGCCAAGGGATCGCTCAGGAACAAGATTCTGTTCATCCTGCCGGCCGCGCTGGTGCTCAGCGAGTTCGTGCCGGTGCTCGTCGAGATCATCCTGATGCTTGGTGGGAGTTACCTCTGTTTCGAGGGCGCGGAAAAGATCTATCACCGCTTGGCCCACCACGAGAAGGAGAGCGAACTTCCCGCCGTTGCGATCGACGCCGACCATGAGGAGAAGACGATCGCCGGAGCCATCCGGACGGACTTCATCCTGTCGGGCGAGATCATGGTGATCTCCCTCAAGGAGGTGATAGACGAAGGCTTCGTCTCGCGAGCCGTCATTCTGTTGGTCGTTGCCGTCATGATCACGGCCGTCGTCTACGGCGTGGTCGCGTTGATCGTGAAGATGGACGACGTCGGTCTGCGCATGGTGGAGTCGGGCCGCCCGCAGGCCCAGCGGATTGGTCGGGGGATGGTCGCCGGCATGCCGAAGTTGCTTGCACTGCTCTCCACCGTCGGGACGGCTGCCATGGTGTGGGTCGGGGGCCACATTCTGATTGCCGGCGCCGACGAGCTCGGCTGGCATGGCCCTTACGACCTCGTCCACTCGCTGGAAAGCCCCGTGCATGACGTCGCTGGGGTCGGCGGCGCGCTGGCGTGGCTAGTCAACACCGCAGTTTCAGCGGTCGTCGGGTTGATCGTCGGATTTGCCGTCGTCGCCGTCGTGTCGCGCTTCCCGCGCCGCAAGCTCGATACGCCAGCCGCCATCCACTGACCGAGGGCCTACCGGGCGGCACGGCTTCCCATGTCGTGCTCCCCCGCACGCGGCCGTGCCCTGCGCTCGCGCCGCGGGGGTCGACTAGGTTCATGACCAGGTCAGGTGCTCGGGAGGTCGGTGTCTACGAGGCGAAGACAGCCTTTTCGCGCCCGTTGGCGCGTGTCGCGGCTGGCGAGGAGATCGTGATTACACGGTCGGGCCACCTCGATCGCGGCGGGAACCAACGAGATGCAACGTAATGCGATGGGCGAGCGGGTGCTGGGACTGCCGCGAGAGCCCAGCTTCGACACCAACAAGCCGTTCACCGAGGTGCTGAACAACGCCCGAAACTGGGACACGGCGAGCCGAGGTGGATGAGATCGGCACGTAACGCGCTTAGCCGCTCAGTTGAAAGTGCTGCCTTCGAGCTGGGCGCCGTGGATGGCGTCGATCAGGCCGTTCCAACCGGAACCGTCGGCCGGAAGCCAGCGGGTGAGGTGTTCGAGCCGCATCATCTCGGCCACGCCGGGGTCGGCAGGGTCCATGGCGGTGAGCAGCTCGACGAAACGGGTGGCCGTTTCTTCGGGGAGGCCGGGCCGGCCGGTGAACGCACAATGGCAGAACGGCTGGCTACGCCAAACGACCGTGATGTCGTCGAGGGTGAGACCCCGCTTGCGCAGCAGGTGGGCGAGCCAGGGTTCGAAGATGATGCCGGCGTCGGCTCGGCCGTCCTTGACCGCGTCGAAGATGAGAAAGTCGTCGATCCAGCGCACGCCGTTCGATGCGGCCCGGGGTTCGAGCTCAGCGTGGTGGCAGTCGGTCTCGAGGTCGAATCCTTCCGCCCGTAGTTGATGGGCGGGGATCAACCGCAGTTCGGTGGAGGTCTCCACGCCCACGGCAACGGTGCGGCCGCGCAGATCGTCGAGCTCGGTGATCTCGGAGGAGCGCAAGGCGATGATGACGGAAGAGACGTTCTGGTCGGTGTCGCGCATGGCCAGCGTGGAACACGCGCCGCCACTGACCATCAAGCTCTGCGCGTGGGCCATTGGTGCGTTCCAGGCGACGTCGACGTGCCCGTCGAGCAGCGCCCGGCAGAGCGAGTCGTAGGTGGAGTAGAGGGCGTACTCGACCGCCATCCCGTGGTCGTTGAACCAGCGGCGAATAGCGTTCCAAATAACAACCACGTTGGTGGGGTCCGCCGCGGTGGCGCCGATGAGCAACGGTCGAGCTTGATTCATGTGGTCATCCCTTTCCGAACCAGTCCGGGCCGCCGGGTGGGTGACGCGGAGCCAACCCAAATGTATGCGATCGCTGGGTTCGCCCGGGTCGCCAAGGACCTCGCCCGATTTCCGCGGGCGGGAGTTGTGGCAGGGGCGGACCTGCCTGAACCCTCTGACAATGAGTCGCCGGCCGTTCGGAGACGTCACGGCGGAACCGTGGAACTCGCCGCGGGTATCGCCACGACCCGCCGTCTCCTCATGGACAGGGGCTCCGAGCAGCGGGTCAGCTCGTCGACGTGGTGGGCTACCCAACGCAGCGGCATAGTGCTGCTCGGCCCAAGGATCGGAAGCCAGAACTCCTCAATGAGACAGGAGTCGGGCGGCCAGCCGTCCCGGACGCGTTCGGCGGTGGTGACGAGCCGGATGTCGACCGGGTCGTTGCTCGACATATCGGCCGTGACCGGTGAGTCGATCCCGATCGAAGCCGTGAACGGTGACGTGGTGTTGGCGGGGAGCATGGCCCCTACCTCACCCAACGGCCGGTGCCGATCGAGAACCCTCATCCAACACGACAATGAGCGGCTCCTCGTCGACAGTCGCGAGTTCCCGGACGGCGGCCTCGATTGAACGGTGTCCGGCACCTGAGCCGCATCACACTTCTTCGGAGAGAAGGACCGACGCCCGCTATCAACGAGAGGCTGCGCCAGGCGGTGGGCGCGGTCGGTTGCGGGTGACGCAGCGCACGATGGACAGCACGATCACCCCGGCGCCGGGGATAATCCAAGGCGGAAAAAGCACCGTGGTGACAGCCGCGCCGATGGCCGCCCGGTTACCGATGTGGCCGCGCCGACGGAACGAGGCGACGAGCACAAGGGCGCCTACCACTGCGTACCAGATCGAGGAGTTGGCCAGCGTGTGGTCGGCCACATCGGGAACAGCGTCCGTCGGCGTGTGCGAGTAGCCCGCCGCCACCAGGTCCTCGATCACGCGAAGGTTGCCCAGCATCACCAAAATGGTCGTAGCGAACCACGCGGCGGCGGCGGCGAGCACGTCGATCTGGCGGCGGGCTCGAGGGGTCGCCCACAGGAGGATGGCCAGCACCGCGACGGCCATGAACGGTGCGGACGCGCTGCCGAGGTGCTCGGCTGCGTGTCCACCCACGTCGTAACGGGAGGTGAGCAGCACGTGTTGGGCCAGCAGCGCTCCGGACACGAGGACCGGCATCGGCCACCACTGGCGAGCGACCCGGGTGAAGCCATTCCCCCGCCCGACTGCCTGGATCTCAGTTGTTGCCATACCAACACAGACGATCTACGGCCGGTCTCGGGTGACTCGTGGGCGGTGACGTCCCTCCGCCCCAACGGCGGCCGCGGGCGGCCGACCTGTTGGGGATCACCGAGACGGAGGTCGACGCGGCGTTTGCTTATTACGCAGAGTTCACCGACGAAATCGACGCGGTGCTG
>JANPEN010000319.1:0-4681 GCA_031422955.1 Acidimicrobiia bacterium | reverse complement strand
CGACATCCACCACTGCATCCACTGGGAAAACGGTGGCCCCACCTCCATAACCAACGGCATACTCCTCTGCCGCTGGCACCACACCTTCCTCCACTCGAAACGATGGACCGTGGAGCTCAACCGCGATCAGCAACCCATCTTTACCAAACCCGACGCCACCACCCACGAACCCACATCCTGCCGACCCCGGCGGAGAGGCTGATGGTTGGGCCGCTCAGTAGGTTTGTGATCGTGGCTGGGTCCGATCCGCTGTCATTGTTCGCCCCTCCGGTGGCGGCCTGGTTCGCGAGCAACTTTCCGACCCCGACACCTCCTCAGACCGAGGGTTGGCCAGCCATCGCCAGCGGGGAACACACCTTGATCCTGGCCCCCACCGGCTCAGGAAAGACCCTCGCCGCCTTCCTATGGGCCCTCAACCAGCTGATGACCACGAATCCGCCGCCTGCAGCCGCACGGACCCGGCTCATTTACATCTCACCGCTGCGGGCGCTGGCCGTCGATGTCGACAAGAACCTGCGGGCGCCATTGGCCGGCATCACCCTGGCCGCCGAACGGCTGGGCGTGCCCATCGGGCTCCCCGAGGTGGGCGTACGCACGGGGGACACCCCGGCCCAACTGCGCCGCACGCTGCTGCGCCACCCGCCCGACATCTTGATCACGACCCCCGAATCGCTCTACCTGATGCTCACCTCACGGGCCCGGGACACGCTTGTCAACGTCGAAACCGTGATCATCGACGAGATCCACGCCCTGGCCGCCACCAAACGAGGCGCCCACCTCGCCCTTTCCCTCGAGCGCCTGGCCCAGATCACCACCAGACCCCCGCAACGCATCGGTCTGTCAGCGACCCAACGCCCCCTCGAAGAAATCGCCCGTTTCCTGGGCGGCTTCGACAGCGCCCCTGCTAGCAACACCGTCCCCGCCAACAACACCGCCCCCGCCCCCGCCATCAGGGCCCATCCCCGTCCCGTGCGCATTATCGACACTGGGGTCCGCAAGCCGCTCGAGCTTGAGGTGGTCGTCCCTATTGAGGATCTCGCCACCCTCGGCGAGGTGATCGACCAGCCCACCGGCGGGCCGCTGGCCGCAGGCCCCCCGCGCCGCTCCATCTGGCCCGCCATCCACCCCCGGTTGTTGGAATTGGTGAAATCCCACCGTTCCACCATCATCTTCGTCAACGCCCGCCGTCTGGCCGAACGCCTGGCCTCACGCCTGAACGAGCTCAACACCGAGCACGAGCTCAACACCGAGCACGAGTTCAACACCGGCTCGGTGGAACTGGTCAAGGCCCACCACGGTTCGTTGTCCCGCGAACGGCGTCTGCTCATCGAGGATGAGCTGAAAACCGGCAGTCTCAAAGGACTGGTGGCCACCAGCTCGCTGGAGTTGGGCATCGATATGGGCGCGGTCGATCTGGTCATCCAGGTTTCCTCGCCCGGGGCAGTATCGACCGGCCTCCAACGTATCGGCCGGGCCGGCCACCACGTGGGTGAAGCCAGCCGGGGCAAGCTTTTTCCGAAGCACCGAGCCGATCTGGTCGAGATCGCGGTGGTCGCCCAACGGATGAACGACGGGCTCATCGAGGCCACCCGCTATCCCCGCAATCCCCTCGACGTTCTCTGTCAGCACATCGTGGCCATGGCCGCCATGGAGGACCTCCCGGAAGCCACCCTGGCCGCCATGGTGCGGGGCGCGGCCAACTTCGCCGAGTTGTCCGATGAGCAGTTGACCAACGTGTTGGATCTGCTGTCGGGGCGCTATCCCTCCGAGGAGTTCGCCGAGTTGCGCCCCCGCATCGTGTGGGACCGTTTGGCCGACCTGATCAAGGCTCGCCCCGGCGCCCAACGCCTGGCCGTCACCAACGCCGGCACCATTCCCGACCGCGGTCTTTACGGTGTGTTCCTGCCCGATGGCAGCCGGGTCGGCGAGCTGGACGAGGAGATGGTCTACGAGTCACGCCCCGGCGAGACGTTCCTGCTCGGCGCTTCCACCTGGCGCATCGAGGACATCACCTTCGATAGGGTCATCGTCACCCCCGCTCCCGGCCAGCCCGGCAAGATGCCGTTCTGGCACGGCGACGGGCCCGGCCGCCCGTTGGAGCTGGGCTTGGCCATCGGCGCTTTCACCCGCGAGATCCGCGCCCTTCCCGCCGCCGAGGCACTCTCCCGGCTGGGTCACGCCCATGCCCTTGATGAGTGGGCGGCGGCCAACGTGCTGGGCTATCTCAACGAACAGGCCCAAGCCACCGGCGTGGTACCCGACGACCGCACCATCGTGGTGGAACGCTTCCGGGACGAGATCGGCGACTGGCGGGTGTGCATCCTGTGCCCCTTCGGAGCTCGGGTCTTGGCCCCTTGGGGCATGGCCCTACGCCACCGCCTGGCCGAGGAATGGGGCTACGAGCCCGAGATGATCTGGTCCGACGACGGCATCGTCATCCGCCTGCCCGAGACCGTTGAGGAAGTTCCGCTGGCACTGCTGAGCATCGAACCCGAGGAGATCGACGAAGCGGTCATCGCCGCCCTACCCGCCACCGCCATGTTCGCCGCCCGCTTCCGGGAAGCCGCCGGTCGGGCCCTGCTGCTCCCTCGGCGCCGCCCAGACCAGCGCACCCCCCTGTGGCAGCAGCGGCAACGGGCGGCTGACCTGCTTGCGGTGGCGGCCAAGTACCCAGGCTTCCCCCTCCTGTTGGAGACCACCCGCGAATGCCTCAACGACGTGTTCGACCTGCCCGCCTTGCGCCAGATCCTCAGCGATGTGCGGGCTCGACGTATTCGTATGGTCGTGGTCGACACGGCCAAGGCCTCGCCCTTTGCCTCCTCGCTGCTTTTCGGCTGGATTGCCGTGTACATGTACGAGGGCGACGCCCCTCTAGCCGAGCGCAGAGCCGCCGCCCTGGCTTTGGACCGCGACCTGCTGGCCGATCTGCTCGGCGCCGAGGAGCTGCGCGACCTCCTCGATCCGGGGGCCTTGGCCGCGTTGGAGTTGGAGCTACAACTCCTCACCAACACTCGCCGGATCCGCCACCACGAGGCACTGTGGGACGCGTTGCGCTGGCTCGGCCCCCTGGATCGCCCCGAGATTGAAGCCCGCCGCGCCGAAACCGCCTTGTGCCAAGGCGAACCCGCCCAATGGATTGAGGTGCTCCTCCACGAACGGCGCATCATTGAGGTGTCCATCGCCGGGGTCGCCCGGCTCGCCGCCGCCGAAGACGCCGGCCGACTACGTGACGCCCTCGGCTGCACCATACCGATCGGCATGCCGATGGCATTCACCGAATCAGTTCCCGAGCCGCTGGTCGAACTAGTGGCCCGCTACGCCCGCACCCACGGCCCGTTCATCGCGGCCGGGCCCTGTGCCCGTTTCGGGGTGTCAGAAGACCGGCTGGGCCCGGCCCTAGCCCGCCTGCAAGCCCAGGGCCGGTTGGTAACGGGAGAGTTCCGCCCTCCCGGCTCGCCGGCCGAGCAGCAACCGGCCAGTGGGATGCCCCAAGAGTTCTGTGATGCCGAGGTGCTGCGACAGTTGCGGCGTCGTTCGTTGGCCGCCTTGCGCCACGAGATCGAACCGGTGGAGCAGCGCGCCCTCGCCCGGTTCCTGCCCGTGTGGCAGGGGGTAGGAGCCAAAGCCCGGGGGCTAGAAGCACTTGCCGACGCCATCGGGGTGTTGGCCGGAGCGGCCATACCGGCCAGTGTGTTGGAGGCCGATGTGCTGCCGGCCCGGATCGAGGGCTACCGCCCGGCCGATCTCGACGCCCTGTGCACCGCCGGGGAAGTCGTGTGGGTCGGGGCCGGGGCCATAGGCAGCCACGACGGGAGGCTACGCCTGGCCTTTCGCGACCAGGCGCCACGCTTGTTGGGCGGCCTATCGGGGGAGACCACCACCGGCCGGGAACCGCCCGCCGAGCCGCTTCATCAAGCTCTTCTGGCTCAGCTCGGCGGGGCCGGGGCTAGTTTCTGGGCTGAGCTGGTCAGCGCCGCCCATCTCCAGGGCGTGGCCCACGACGACGCATCGGTGCTGAACGCGCTATGGGATCTGGTGTGGGCAGGATTGGTGACCAACGATTCGTTGGCCGCGATCCGGGCTGTGGTGGCCGGCGCCGCCACCCGCGCCAGCAGCCGCTCGGGCCAACCATGGGTGTCGACGGATCGACGCACCGGTCGGGCCCGACCCCGCCTCGGTCGGCTGAGCAGCATCGGACCTCCGGCCGGGGCCGGACGCTGGTCGATGGTGGCCCCGTTGTTGCTGCCAACACCGTCCCCGACCGACGCCCTCACCGGCCGGGCCCTACAGCTGCTGGAGCGGTATGGAGTGTTGACCCGGGAAGCGGCCCTGGGCGAAGGCTCCGAGGGTGGCTTCGCTGGGGTATACCCGGTGCTCAAGGCACTCGAAGAACGCGGTCAGGTGCGTCGCGGCTACTTCGTGGACGGCTTGGGGGCGGCGCAGTTCGCCCTGCCCGGTGCGGTGGATCGGCTGCGATCTCAGCGCGACACGAGCCCCGGAGGCTGCCTGGTGTTAGCCGCCACCGACCCGGCCCAACCTTTCGGGGCCTCCCTACCCTGGCCGGCCAGCGCCGCCACCGCATCGGGCCGCCCGGCCCGGGCCGCCGGCGCCCAGGTTGTGCTGCACGACGGCGCCGCGGTGGTGTACCTGGAACGCTCCGGGCGAAGTCTGCTCACCTTTC
>JANPEN010000318.1:0-2410 GCA_031422955.1 Acidimicrobiia bacterium | reverse complement strand
ATGGCCGCAGCGGCCTCCCCCGGGGCGGCCACCACATGGCGAGGGGCGTGAGCGGCGGCGTCGAACACACCGGTGAGCGCGGCGATGCGCTCCCGGGCGGTGGGGGCACCGGGGCTGGCCAGTTCCTTGGCCCGGGGCCGATAAGGCTGGCGTTGCACTACCCGAACGGCACCCGCGCCGGGCGCGGGTGATAGCAAGGCGCCTGCGCTGGGGACCTCAATGGCCTGTCGCTGAGCTTCGAGCACGCGGGGCAGGGAGGCACGGCGCAGGGTGGCGGTGCCGGCCTCCACCGAAATGACCCCAGGGGCGGTCACTGCCAGCCGCTCCCTGCGGCCTCGATCCAACCGCCGCTCGACCTCCAGGCGCCCGACCGAGGTCGAGCGGGGCGGCTCGATGGCCACCAAACCCAAGGCGCTCGCCCAACCCAACTCGGCGGCCAGGAACGCCGGCACCGAGCCGCTGGCCCGGTCCAAACTGCGCTCACCGCAACACCACCACTCGATCTGCTGGCGCGTTCCCACCTCGGCCAGGGCGGCGGCGACCACATCGCTGGTGGCTTCGGGGCCAAGGTCGACTCGTACCCCATGGGTCGCCCCCGCGGCCAGACCTTGCCGTAACCCGTCCTGCATCGCAGGCGGTCCGACGCAGACCACCACCACGTCACCGCCCCAGACTTCAGCCAGCCGCAGGGCCCACTCCAAGGCGGCCGCGTCGGCTCCAGAGACGATCAGGTCTTGTTGCGCACCGGCTCGCTGTGAGCCGGCTTGTTGCGAGCAACTGGGCCAAGCGGCCACCGGTTTCCACGCCACACCGATGCGCACGGTCAGCTCGCGTGGAAGACCACGCCGTGGCCTCCGTCGGGATAGGTCCAGGTGATGGCACCAGCGGTGTTGCAGACCAAATAGCAGGTTCCGCACTCGAAGCACTGCTCGTAGTTGAACAGAATGGCCCCATCGGCTAAGGGCACGAACAAGTTGGCTGGGCAGGCGCTGATGCATGCCTTGGTGGTGCAACCGCGGCACCCGTCGCCGTCGACGGTGATATGGGGCCGCTCGCTGACCCGGAACTCCACGGTGGCCATGCGGTCCTCAAAGGCAAGGGCGGGCCAGGACGACGTCAACGGCGAGGGGGGCGACACGAAGCGAAGTGTAACCCAGGCCCATCCGGCAACGACCGACCAGTCACGTCCGGCGTTTTCTGGCTATCGCCACACGATCGTGAGGATTTCGTTTGACCCGGCGCGACCAGCAGGTACAGGCGGCCAGACGGCGCAACCAGCGGGGGTGCCGAGCACAATCCCCAGCAATAAGGAAATGTTCCCATCCAACCTTCGCCCCGGTGGCGAACAAAGAACACCGAGCAAGTACGGACGAACAAGCAAGTACGGACGAACAAGCAAGTACACAACGGCGCGACGCCCACCCGAGTTCACGGGTTCAGGGGCAACAACGACAGGCAGGAACGCAATGCGAACGGTGCTGATTCGGCGCGCCCAAGGTGCACTGGTGGTCGCCACGATGCTGACGCTCAGCGCAGCTTGCTCCTCGGACACGTCTCCCATCGCCGAGGCGACGAGTGACGGGCAGGCCACCGAGCGGGCGGATGGTGGAGCCGGCAACGGCGAAGCCCAGCTGGCCACGTTACCTACAGCAATTCTCCAGTCGCCCATTGCGGTGGCGGTGTTGGCCCCCCGGCCCGACCCCGTCAGCGCCATCAATACCTTTGTGCAAGCCGAGGTGGAGGACGATGCGACCACGGCCTGGTCGATGCTGTCAGCGCCCGACCGTCGGCGCCACTCCAGCCCCGAGCTGTGGCGCACCGAGCATCGACAGTTGCCTGGCTTCGCGGGGGTCACCATCACCGGTGAGGCGGTGCCCGCCAGCAGCGAGGTGACCGGCGAGGGCGTCGATATCCGCGCCGATGTTCGCTTCGAAGCCACTTTGGATCAGACCAAGGGACTCATCCCCGCTGGTGCGGATGCCACCTGGCGAGTGGTGCGGGAGGACGGCGGCTGGCGGGTTTCCTACGCCGAGAGCACCTTCGTGGCCCGCTATCCCTCCGACTCCGGTGTCCTCGCCGCCGCCACCGCCTGGGCCACGGCTCGGCACCAGTGCCGCACGACCGCGGTCAACGGCGAACCGCTAGAGGTCGTGGGCGGGGTGGTCGGCATCGCCGGGTTGGCCAACCGCCTGTGCGGAGCGACCGGCCCCGTCACCGTGGGCGCCATGGAGCGCATCCAGACCACCGACGCGGCCGCCATCATCGCCGCTTTCGGTACCGAGTCCGTGGAGTGGGCTCGCACCGTGGCCATCAAGAGCCCGGTGGCCCAACGGGTCATCCTCGGCCCGCTCGGCGATCGCTGGATCGCCATCGGCGTCCTGGCGACCTGAGCCTCCCATCCGGCCCGGCC
>JANPEN010000317.1:0-5295 GCA_031422955.1 Acidimicrobiia bacterium | reverse complement strand
TTGCTTTGAAGGAGAACCCCCCATGGCCAGCGTGACAACGAAGTCCCGCCCCCTGGCTCAGTTTTGCCGCTGTGGTCAGCAGGTGGTCACCTACGTGACGAGTCAGGGCTGGAAATCAGCTCCCTACTGCTCCGAGTGCGCCAAGCACACCACAGCTCGCTGAGCTCGAACCGGCGCCAGGACTGGGCCGCATGACCTATGCCGGGGCGGGAGCCAGGACGCTTCCATGACCCAGGAAGGCAGCGTCCACGGGCGGAACGCCACCTTCACCACGTAAGTGCTGAGCGGCCCGGGGAACCTGTCCCCCCGGGTCGATCAGCCGTTTTCGGCGGCTTGGTCCTCGAGGAACTGCTCGACGATGGCGATCAAGGACTCATCGTGGGGAAGGCCCAGACGCCTCCCCTGGCTGGCCTCCCAGCGAGCGGGCCACGAGCCCACGATGGCGGCGACAACCGGATCGGGATCCACGGTGATGTTCCCCAACACCAGGCCTCTGGCCGCGCCCACCTGGCGAACGGCGGCCACCATCTCCGCCACCGTCACACACAGACCGGGCAGGTTGACCCCCCGGTCCGCCCCCAGTTGCTGTGCGGGAACCCGGAGCAGGCCGGCCAGGCCGGCCACCGCGGCCCGCTGGCCAATGACCACCAGCACCACATCCTTCCCCACCGGGACCGTGCAATCGATGCCGGCCAGAGGTTCCCGGAACACCCCGCTGGCAAAGGAGGAGGCCGCCAGGTTCGCCCGTCCCGGCCGCACGATCACCGTGGGCAGCCTGGCGATACGCCCGTCCACCTCACCACGGCGGGTGGCCTCGTTGACCAGCAACTCCAGCACCGCCTTGGTCATCCCGTAGGTGGAGCGGGGTCGGGCCTTGGTGACATCGCCACAGGCCCCCACTTCAAGATCGTTGGTGAAGACGGCCACGCTGGAGGCGGTCAGGAAACGACAACCCTGCGCCCGCCGAGCACACGCGGCCAGCAGCCGGCGGGACGTTTCGACGTTGAGCTCCCAAGCCCGGTCAGGGCCTGCTTCGGCGTCGGCGGACACGATCGAGGCGAGGTGCACGACTTCATCGGCACCGGTCACCAACTCCTCCAAGGCGGCGGTAGGACCGGTCAGGTCAACCTCGACCGTTTCGATCTGGCCGGCGCCAACCTCCGCAACGCCAGGAAGGCCCGAGACCAAGTGTCCAGCCGGCGCCACCCGATCCGCGAGCACGATCCGACGCAACGCCGGCGGATCCCCAGGGGACGCCGGCGCGGCCAGCAGCTGGGCCGCCAGCCGAGCCCCGAGAAACCCTGAGCCTCCGGTGATGACCGTCCTCATGCTGGCGAACCGTAGCCGCCGCCGTTCTCCGGACCGACCCGCTGAGGCGGACGCCAAACGGCGGCCCGCGTAGGCGGGCCGCCGTTTTGAACAATCGGGGCTTCGGGGCGGCGTGGCCGCCAGATCAGGCCAGGCGTCGGGCCCGCAGGATGAGGCTGGCACCCAGCACGATGGCGGTTGCGCCCATCACGACCTGCACGTCGGTGCTGGCACCGGTCACCGGCAGGGTGTTGACCCGCACGGCGGGAGCAACCGTGGTGGTCGACGCCACGGTGGAAGCGGTGGTGTCAGCCACCACTGCGCTCGTGGTCGTGGTAGTGGTGGCGGCAGCCGTGGTCGTCGTGGTGGTGGGGTCGGGCAGGCGGTTGAGGCCCAGGCAGCCGACGTGGACCAGGTTCAACGACTTGAAGTCCTTGATGAGGACCAGGCGAACCCGGGTGGCAGGCGCGCTGAGCACGACGTTGGTGAACTGGTCACGGCTGTCGGCGTTCTCGACCCCGTCGGCCAGGTCGTTGGTGACCCCGGTTTCGCCCACCTCGTTGTCGTTGGCGTCGAGGAACTCCGCCATCCAACGCTCGGACTTCTCGTGCACCGCTTCGCTGCGGCCGATGAAGCCGTCCCACCCGAAGGCCTCCACGTCGTAGGTACCGGCGGACAGGGTCATGCCCAGGTCGTAGATCTTGATGTCGTAGCCCTGCACGTCGTACAGCTCAACACCACCGTCGGGCACGTTGAAGACCTGTTGACCGGCGCAATGTCCCCCGGTGGCGCCGGCCACGCCGTTGCTCAGACCCATGAGCCCACCAGCCATGGCCAGTGCGCCCACCGCCATCGCCACCGACTTCTGGCGCAAGTTCTTCGGCATGGAGTTCATCTGCTGTCCTTCCCGCCTCCACCAGAGGCGTGATCCGCCGCTCCTCGAAACAGGTGAGCGATTGCCCCATGGTGGGGAACGGGCTCGCCCAGCCAGCAGAGGCCATTGCACCCAGTACGCCTCGTACGGGCGGTTGAAGCGGGTCGAGATCGTGATGCCTCCCTCGCCTGCGGGGGGTGGCTCAAGGCCGGCCAGGAAGCCATGATTGGGGGGTGCGCCCCCATCCTGTGGCCCTTAGTGAGGCCGGCGCCACGGCCTGCGATCTGGCCGAAAGGGTCGCCACGAGCTGGCTTCAAGGAGCCACCGAACGTGACCGAACAGGTCGGTTCGATGTCGCCTTGATCAAAAAAGTCCAGCTCAGCGGCTTAGCCGGTTGCTGCGTGCCCGTCGAGTTGGGCGGGCTGGGCCTCACCCAGCTGGGCGACCTGGTGGCGGTGGTCCATCGCCTGGCCGCGGCCGATGCCTCCCTGGCCCTGGCCGTGCACATGCACCTTTCCGCTTCGTGGTCCCTGGCTCGGGCTTGGCGAGCGAACAGCGATCGACGCGGTTCCGCCGGCGCGGCCGAAATTGAGCGAGCGGCGTTACTTTTTTCGGTGGGCGCCGGCCAGTCGTGGCTAAGCGCGGCGGTGACCGAAGCCGGCACCAATTTTTTCCATCCCCGAACCACGCTCGACCCCCGCCCGGAGGGGGGATGGGTGTTGCGGGGCACCAAGATCTTCGCCACCGGCTCGCCCGCCGCCACCCATTTCTCGGTGAACTCCCGCATCACCGCCGGACCCCACGCCGACCACCTGGCCCAGATCTTCGTCGCCGCCGCGTCGCCAGGTGTGCACGTCGAGGACGACTGGGACGGACTGGGCATGCGGGCCTCGGGCAGCGGTGCTGTCCGTTTCGAGGACGTGGTGCTGCCCGCCTCGACACTGGTGTTGGTGGGTGGGCCCTACGGACGCTTCGGCGCCGCCTCCCTATGCGGCAGGGCCTTCGGCAATGTGGGCAACGTGGTGGCAATGGCCGCCATTGCCTGGGCCGCCGAAGCCTTGGCCATCGAACGGGTCACCGGGGCCCGCCGGGTGGTGGCGGCGCCCTTGGCCGCTCGGGCCACCGTGCGGGCGTCGCTGGCGGAGTTGAGCGCCGACGCCTTCGTCTTACAGGCGGTGGTCGAGACGCTGGCTCGTCGGGCTGACGAGGTGGCTAACCGCCTGGTCAGCGACCCGGCATCGATCGACGATGCCGCCGCCGTGGGATTCATGGCCGACTTCCAAGCCGCCAAGCTCGCCATCAACCGGCTGGCTACGGGGGTGGTCGATCGGGCGCTTTCCCTGGCCGGAGGGGCCGGCTACACCGCCAGTCATCCACTCGCCCGTCTGACCCGCGACGTGCGGGCCGGCCAGTTCATGCAGCCGTTCTCCCCCCATGAGAGCCTTGGCTTCCTGGGCGCGGTAGCCGCCGGGGTCGAGCCGGACGCAGAGGCCTGAGCTCGTGGCCCGACGGGACGAACGTCCCGAGATCCCGCTGCTTCCTGAGCCCACTCCCCCGGAGTTTCCATCGTCTCCAGGGTCTCCGTGGCCTCAGGTCCCACCGGGCGCTCAAGTCCCGCCGGGCGGTACGAACGAAGGCGGACTCAGCGGCGACAGAACCACGGACTGGGGGCGTTGGACCATCGCTGTTGGCTTGGTGGTGGCCGCCGTGCTCGCGGTGATCGTGTTCGATCGGGCCGACCAACGCCAGATGGCTGACCCGGTCACCCCGCCCACCGTGGGCACCCAGCCGACTCCGCCCCCCACCCCAGCCCCCTTGACGGAAGGCCAGGTGAGCCTGCCGCCCGGCCTGGAAGGGACCCTCTACGCCCTCGGGGAAGACGAGACCCTCGTTGAGGTGGATCTGCCCACCGGCCGCACCCGGGTAGCCACCTTGGACTTCGACGTCGCCCCGTGGTTCGTAAACCAGGTGGTAGCCCTCCAAGACGTTGTCCTGGTGGTCACCCGGCGCCAGGTCTTCTCCATCGACCGGGCCACCCTCAGCGAACAACGCCGGGTCGCCGAACAGCGCTGGGTGGTGGCTGCCCCCAGCGGGCAATGGGCCGCGCTGGTGCCCTTCGGGGCCGGCGCGGGGGCGGTGCAACTGCTCGACGGGGCCGGGGTCCCCCTCGGCCAAGAAGTGATCCGGCTCCCCAGCGGGGTGACCGTGCAAGGGGCGGTGGCGGAAGGGCTGGTCATCGACGCGGCGGGCACGCTGCAAGTGGTGAGGCCCGACGGTCGCGTCGGTGCCGACATCGGGGGTGGTCGTTTCCTTGCCTCGGGGGCCGATGCGGTGGCTTCCATGGTATGCGCCGGCCTCGACTGCACGCTGCGGGCCGGCACCCTGTCCCAACCGGACAGGGTGCAACTCAACGGGGTCGAGTTGGCCGGCTCCTGGATGTTCGGGCCCGGAGCCGTGTTCGACCCCACCGGGCAACTGCTGGCCCTCATCAGTCCCCTTCCCGGCGGTGGCGAGGCCGCCGTGGTCCTCGACCTGGCCGCCAACGCCGGTCCCACCGACTCCCGAATGCCCAGGCCGCAGCAGAGCCCGGTGGTCCCCCGCAGCCCCTCGACCCTACCGGCGCTGGCCTTCAGCGCCGACGGCTCGGCATTGATCCACACCTCGGCCAACGGCGTCGTGCTGGTGCGGCTCCCCCGGTCCCCCACCGGCCCGGTTACCGTGGCCGAGCTGGCCTTTCCCGGCGCGATCCTGTCCGTGTACGTGACCCCCCTACCGCCACCGCCACCACCACCCCAGCCGTCGGGTCCGCCCCCCTCCTTCGCCTGAGCCCGCTGCCCCGCCGACCCAAGGGTCCAAGCCGTTGCCGGCAACCAACCCCCCACCTGGCTGATTCGCCAAGGGGGCGGCAGTCCCTAGATTGAACCCATGTCGCTCACCGAGGTTGACCGCGCTGCATCAGAGGTAGCGTGGGATTTGGAAACGCTCCTGGCTGAGGGATCCGTGGAGGAGTTGTTGGATCGAGCCGACACGCTGACCGACACCATCACGGCGGCCAGGGGCCGCCTGGCCGGGCTCGACGGCGACGCCTGGGTGGCCCTCATGACCACCACCGC
>JANPEN010000316.1:0-3408 GCA_031422955.1 Acidimicrobiia bacterium | reverse complement strand
GGTGGTGGGAATCTGCGCCCTCGACAACCTCACCAAGGGCGCGTCGGGCGCCGCGGTGCAATGCGCCAACCTGATCTGTGGGCTACCGGAGACCAGCGGGTTGCCCCTGGTCGGGGTGTATCCGTGAACAGCCCGAACAGCCCGGTCGAGCGGATCGAAGCCATTGAGGATGCGGCGTCGGTGCTGGTGCAGGCGCTGCCGTACATCCAGCGCTTCCGCAACAAGGTGGTGGTGGTTAAGTACGGCGGCAACGCCATGACCCCAGGTGGTCGGGCCGAGCAGTTCGCACAGGACATCGTGTTGATGCAGTCGGTCGGACTCAAACCGGTGGTCGTGCATGGCGGCGGACCCCAGATCACCGATCTCATGGCTCGACTGGGCAAAAAAGCCGAGTTTCGAAACGGGCTGCGGGTCACGGACGCCGAATCTTTGGAGATCACCCGCATGGTGCTGGTGGGCAAGGTCAACCGCGAGCTGGTCTCCGACATCAACCGCCACGGCCCCCTGGCGGTGGGTGTGTCGGGGGAGGACGCGGGGCTGATCACCGCCACCCAGCACGATCCCGATCTGGGTTTCGTGGGCGACGTGGCCAGGGTCAATCCCTCCCTGTTGTTGCGCCTACTGGAACAGGATCTCATCCCCGTGATCGCCACCATCGGGGTGGATGACGCCGGCCAGGCCTACAACATCAACGCGGACACCGTGGCCGGCGCCATTGCCGTCGCCCTCGATGCCGAGAAGGTCGTGTTCCTGACCGACATCGAAGGCTTGCGTCGTGACGTGACCGACCCCGCCAGCCTGATCTCTGCCATCACCGCGGCCGAGTTGCGGCTGCTGCTGCGGGACGGAACGGTGGCGGCGGGCATGATTCCCAAGATCGAAGCCTGCCTGCACGCGGTGGAGGCCAGCGTACGTTCGGCCCATCTCATCGACGGACGCCGCAAGCACGTGCTCCTCCTCGAGCTATTCACCGACAGCGGCATCGGCACCATGATTACCCGCCACAGCGACCGGGCCGGTGCAACGGTGCCGCGCTGACCGACCAACCGGCTTACCTTCGCATCGTATTCACCAGCCCAACCAGCTTCTCGGGGGAACCAACCATGTCGACCCACGCAACCCAGATGGCCGCTCCGCCCCAGCTCGAGCGCTGTCCGATCATGCCGAACTTCGGCGCCCCTTCTGTGCTGTTCGTGCGGGGTGAGGGCAGCCGCTTGTGGGACAACAACGGCAAGGTCTACCTGGACTTTCTGAGCGGGTTAGCCGTCACCTCGCTGGGCCACGCCCATCCTGAGGTGGCGGAGACCATCGCCAGCCAGGCCCGTACGTTGCTGCACGTTTCCTCCATCTTCGCGACTGAGCACGCCTGGCATGTGGCTGGCACCATCGATCGTCTGATCGGCGACGGCAGCCCGGCCGGAGGCCAGGTGTTCTTCTGTAACTCCGGGGCTGAAGCCAACGAGGCAGCCATCAAACTGGCCCGCAAGTGGGCTGGTCACGGCCGCTTCGGTGTGATCACCACCTACGGCAGCTTCCATGGACGCACCCTGGCCACCCTGGCCGCCACCGGCCAGCCGACCAAGCACGAGCCGTTCGCGCCCATGCCAGAAGGGTTTCGTCACGTCGCCCTCAACGACATCGACGCCCTGGAGGCCGCCATCGACCCGACCGTGGCTGCCATCTTGCTCGAACCCATCCAGGGCGAGGGTGGCGTCAATCCATCCTCGCTGGAGTTCCTTCAAGCCGCCCGTCGCTTGTGCGACGAGCGCAACATGCTGCTGATGATGGATGAGGTGCAGACCGGCTTCGCCCGCACCGGCCGCTGGTTTGGTTTCCAGCACTACGGCATCACCCCTGACGTGGTCTGTTTGGCCAAGGCCATGGGCAACGGCATGCCCATTGGGGCACTGTGGGCCAGGGCCGATGTGGCCGCCGCCTTCCAGCCCGGTGACCACGGCTCCACGTATTCCGGCCAGCCGCTGGCCACCTCGGTGGTGCGCAAGGTGCTCGAGATCATGGAGCGCGACGACTTGGTGACCAAGGCCACCCAGCGGGGCGCCTACCTCACGGCCAAGCTGGAGAAGCTGCCGCAGGTGGTGTCGGTGCGCGGTGCAGGTTTGATTCTGGCCGCCGAGCTGGCCCCGGGTCTCGACGCCAAGGTGGTCTACAGCGCGGCGCTGGAGGCGGGTCTGGTCCTCAACGCCATCACCGCTTCGGCGCTGCGTCTCACCCCTGCCTTGACCGTGAGCGAGGCAGAGATCGACCAAGCCGTGGAGCTGTTGGCCGGGGTACTACGGGACCAGGTGCTCAGCGAGGCATGATCCGCCATCTGCTCGAGATCGACGACCTCTCACCGGCGGAACTGAGCCGGGTGTTGCGCTGGGCTGAAGGCGTTGACCCCGCACCAGGTCAGGCTCGCCCGTTGGAGGGGCGCGGGGTGGCCCTGATGTTCGAGAAACCCTCGGTCAGGACTCGCCATTCGATGGAGATGGCGGTCGTGCAGTTGGGCGGGCACCCCTCCTACATCAGCGGCGCCGAAGTCGGTCTCGATCAGCGCGAGTCGGTGGAGGACGTCACCCGCACCCTGGCCGGCTACTACCAGGTTCTTGGGGCCAGGGTGTTCCGGCACGAAACCGTGCAGCGCATGGCCTCGGTCAGCGCCGTCCCGGTGATCAACCTCTTGTCGGATCGTTCCCACCCCATGCAAGCGCTGGCCGACCTGCTCACCTTGCAACAGGAATGGGGCACCTTGGCCGGAAGGACACTGGCCTACATCGGGGACGGGAACAACGTGTGTCGCTCGCTCGCCCTGGGGGCGGCCATGAGCGGCATGGAGATCCGGGTGGCTAGCCCGGCGGGGTACAACCTGGCCGACGTGGACGCCGATCGGGTGGCGGCCAGGGGAGGGGTGTTGCATCGCTGCGCCGATCCGGTTGAGGCGGCCAAGGGGGCCGACGCCGTCTACACCGACGTGTGGGTGTCCATGGGCGAGGAGGAGTCGGCGGCCACCAAGCGCGACGCCCTGACCCGGTTCGGGGTCACCCCTGCCTTAATGGCGGCGGCGGGGGAGGGCGCCGTCTTCCTGCACTGCTTGCCTGCCCACCGGGGTGAGGAGGTGGCCGCCGAGGTGATCGACGGCCCCCAGAGCCGGGTTTGGCGTCAGGCCCAGAACCGCATGCACGCAGCCAGGGGGCTGCTGCGTTGGCTACTCGAGGGGCTGAAGTCGTGAGCTTGTCCAAACCGCAGCGCCAACATCGGATCCGGCGGTTGCTGGAACAACACATTGTCACCAGCCAGGCTCTGCTGGTGGAGTTGCTGGCCGGCGAGGGGGTGGCTGCCACCCAGGCCACGGTCTCGCGCGATCTGGAGGATCTGGGGGCGGTGAAGGTGCGGGTGCTCGGCGGCGAG
>JANPEN010000315.1:0-10491 GCA_031422955.1 Acidimicrobiia bacterium | reverse complement strand
GGTAGCCGGTGACCGCCACGGAGGAGCCGTCACTGCCGACGCTGACGCCGGCTCCGGCCGGCCCCGCCCCCACCGCGATGATCAAGGCCCCGAACACGCTCAGCGCGCCTCCGGCTAGCCGAGCGGTGCGACCACCCCGGGCCATCGCCACCCGACCGCCGCGTGACCTCGCGAACACGAAAGACACCCAAAGCCATTGAGGAGACACACCTGACAGCTTCGCCGTCCCGGCCCGCCCCTGCAAGTGGGACCTTGGCCCTAACGGAACCGGCCACTGGCCCAGCCGGGCGGGTCCTCAGGTGGTGCGGGCCGGGTGATTCGACCGTTGCCCGGCGTCTTGCTCAGCAAACACGCAGGCGGCAAGGCGCCGACCGGCCAGCCAAGACAGGACCGGGATGCGCAGCGCAGCACCCTCCAGCACAGCGCCCGACTCCGTCGTGGGCGAGGGGCCCAACCGGGCTTGCAGCGCCTCCACACAATCTTGATCGAGCGCAGCCCACTGCTCGTCACTGGGGTAGTGCTCGAAGCGGTCGCCGAGGGGCAGAGCTCCCAGAACTTCCAGCTGGTGGGGCTCGGTGCAGGCCACCGGGGTGGCGGGAGCATCCATCGTGGCCGGCCCGGCCAGGCATCGGCCGGGCGGTAGCGGGGGGGTTTGGTTCACCTCGGCCGCCGTACCGACGAAGGCCACCACGCTTCCCTCGGCGTCGGTGCCGGTATGGATCAGACATTCCCCGAAACGGTCACCGTCGGCCCACTCCTGAGCGGTCGGGGCGGCGAACCGCAGCCGCAGCGGACCGAACGGGTCGTAGGAGGGTCCGACGTAGGCACGCAGCAGATCTGGACAGCGACTCCCCAGCAGGGCCCGCCACTCGACCTCGGTGGGAGCAGTGGCCATGGTGGCGCTCACGTCGATCAGCCCGGCCACCTCGAACAAGTGGGGATCAGCACAGCTCACCGCCACCGCTTGGCGTACGTGGGCGGGCCCAATGCTGCGCACGCAGTCGCCCGCCTCGGGCTGGAAGTACAGGCTGGAGCCGGGCTGCCCAGCCGAGGGTGGCGGTCCCGGCCGGGACCGCTCTGGCCCGTTGACGCTCCACAGCCCGAGCGCCCCCAGCACCCCAGCCACGATGGCCGTCAACCCCGCCGTCCACCAGGCCAGCGTGCTGAACCCGCTCTTGGCGCCGGGGCCGGGCGGCACGACCGCTTCGATCGCGCCAGGCGGACCCTCGAACGGCGGGGACACTTCAGGTTGCAGCCAGGGACCCACCACGACCAGACACTAAGGAAAACCCCCTGGAGCAGGGCGCGTCGAGCCGCTGAGCCATCCGACTCACACCGCTCACAACGGCGAGCAGTCAGGGCTTCAGGGCTTCAGGGCTTCACCATGCGTAGGTTCACGGGGTAACGGAACCATTCCCCTCGGCCGGCTTTGACCGCACCCATGATGCCGAAGACGTAGTTGGCCACGATGGCGGCGATGAGGGTGAAGAACCCCACCAGCACCAGGGCCAGCGGAATAGAAACCAGAATGACGATCATCATGGTGAGCTGAAAGTTCAGCGCCTCGGCCGCGTGGTGGCGAACAAACGGGTTGCGCTTTTCCACCAGCAGGATCACCAACGGCAAGATGAACCCACCCAGGACGCAGCCAAGGTGGGCCAACACCACCAGGGTCTTGGTGTTGTCGGCGGGAGCGGTCATGGCCATCTGGCCCTGGGCCAGCACGGGCGGGCCCCATTGGTAGCCGTCCCACCAGCGCACATACCCCGTCTCCGCCGGGTACCAGCCCGTCGCCGCCGTGGCGGCAGCCTGAGCGGACGTACCGCTGCGTTCGATTTCCTCGTTCACAAACCCCCCAGTCGATCCAACGGCCACACCCGTACGAAGGCTTTCCCTACCACAGAAGTTTCAGAGATCGGCCCGAAGCAGCGACCATCGTGGCTGCTTTGGCGGTTGTCGCCCATCATCAACAGCTCGCCTGGGCCAACGGTGATGGTGGCCCCCTCTTCAAAGCGGGAGCAGCCCGCCACCATCAGCAAGGTCGTGGCGCCGGGCTTGAGGTGCTTCGGATCCTCGACCACCCCGTTGACGATGAGCTTTCCGTCCGCCGCGGTGACCGTATCTCCGGCGACGCCGACCACCCGCTTGATCAGCTGCTGGTATTGACAGCTCGATGGTGCGCCTTCGCATTCGGGGTTGTCGAACACCAGCACATCGCCCTTTTCCGGGTCCCCGAAGGGAAACGAGAGCTTCGAGACCAGCACGCGGTCTTGCTCCAACAGCGTGTTCTCCATCGATCCCGAAGGGATGACGAAGGTCTGCGCCACCCAGGTCTTGATCACAAAGGCGACCACCACCGCCACCACCACCGCCACCACCCACTCGTAGACGGCCCGGCGACGGTTCAGGGCTCGGCGCTTACGGCGAGCCCGAGCCACCGACCGCGCTTCCTCATCCCCGGCGAGGCCGGTGGCAGGTTCCGTCGGATCATCGAGGTTCTGGAGCACCGGCAAACTGCTTCTCTGGTGATGGAAGGGGCGCCTTTCATGCTATCGGCGCGAGCAGGGCTCCAGGCAGGGCTCCAGTCAGCCGGTGGAGCCCCGGCGCCGGTAGCGGCCCGGCTCGCACTGCTCGACCCGACCCTGGGCCGTGAGCTTGGCCAGATGCTGTTCGATGCTGCGTCGTTCCACGTAAAACACGAAAGGGAGATCGACGTGGGGCCGGTACAAGAAGCGGTGGGTGGCCAGCTCGTCGAGCGTATGAGGCCGTTCGCCCAACACCTCCACGATGGCGTCGTCGCGGCGGGCGATGACGGCCGTGAAAGCGTCCAGCTCGCGCCGAAAGTTGTCCTGGCCTTCGATGATCCCCTTGTGATGAAAGGTGGCGTACCAGCGGGCCTCGACGTCTCCGCACCGGGCCAGGGAGGCCTCGAAACGGGCCAGATCCGACGTTGCGTCGCCGTAAAAGGGCCCGAAACCGCTGAGCTCGATGTCGGCCAGGTAGAAGAACCCGCCGGGCTCGATGAGGAAGCCGCAATGGCCGGCGGTGTGGCCGGGCAGGTGCAACGCCGTCACCGTCACCCCACCGCCAAGATCCCACACGGCGCCGTCGTGGTAGGTCACTGCGTCAGGCCGGAACGAGACGTGGAAATCGTCGCGCAGCTCCTGGGCCCAACTGGCGGCGATCTCGTCGTAGCCGTAGGCCCCCAGCAGGCCCTCCATGGAGGCCAGGGCCGGATAGTCCTCGTGGTGGACGAGCACGGGCACGTCGCGGAAATGGTGCAGGCCGGGAATGTGATCCTCGTGCACGTGAGACAACAACACGCTGTCCACCCGGCCGGGCAGATCATGGCCCCTGGCGTGCACGGTCAGGGAAGCATCGATCAACAGGTGGTGGTCCTGGCCTCGAACCAACAGGGCGTTGCCATCGGGGTAGCGGCCTTCCTGGTCTCCCACCAACACGACCACGGGGCCGTAGGTACGGTCGGTCGGCTTCATTGTTCCGGTCGGGGTCCCAGCCATGGTGGTGACCGTAGCGGGGGGCGGCTGTAGCGTGCCCCCGGTGAGCTGGGTTTGGAAGCGTCAGGCCGCCCGAGTGGTGGCCCTTGATCAGGACAAGCGGATCTTTCTCATCAACGCCTCGGACCCGGGTGACCCGTCCAAGGCGGCCTGGTGGGAGATCCCCGGCGGCGGGATCGACGGCTACGAGAGCTCCGAGCACGCGGTGCGGCGCGAGCTGTGGGAGGAAGCGGGCATCGGGGACGCCGAGATCGGCCCGGTCATCTGGACCCAGCACGTGAACTTCTTCTTCGCCGGCTATCACTTCGACCAGGACGAGGTGGTGCACGTGGCCTGGTGTCGCAGCGATACCGCCCACGCCCCCCAAGGTCTGGAGCTATTCGAGGCCATGGCCTTCAAAGGCTCCAAATGGTGGACGTTGGAGGAATTGCTGGCATCGGAGGAGCCCACCTTGCCCGCCCGGCTGCGCGAGTTTCTGCCCGCCATCATCGCCGGCGAGTTCCCGGATCCGCCCATCAACATCGAGGTTCCCGCCGAGCCAGCGCCGGCAACGGGCCCGTTCTAGGCTCCCCGGCCTACGCCCACGACGGTGCGCACCGCGGGGTCAACGCCGCCTTCGGCCCGCCCGTGGTGGGCGGGGCGACCCGGGTGTTCATCGCGGCCACCGACGCCGAGGCGCAGACCCGGGCCCGGAGCTCGTGGGCGGCCTACACGCGCTGGATCCATGGGCGGGGGGCGACTTCGACCGGGCAGTGGAGATCGGGGCAGCCGTGGTCGGCTCGCCCGAGCGGGTGGCGGATCACGTGGCCCGCTTTGAGGTCGAAAGCGGCGCCGATCTGCTGATGCTCTCCTTCTCCTGGGGCGACTTGGACCATGCCGAAACCCTGTCCTCCCTCGACCTGTTCGTCGATCGGGTCATGAGCGGCTGAGCCGCCCGACCCCGGTCAACTCACCCGGTCCGAGCCGGTCTTACAAACGCAGGCTGGTGGCCACCTCATGTTGGAAGACCTTGGCATCGTGGATGAGCGCGGTTTGGTCTTGGGTGGGGCCTAATCCTCGGAACGCCTCCACGTCGACTACGGAGCTCCATTCCTCATAGACGTTGATACGGCCCTGCTCCAATAGATCACCCGACAGATGGAAGTCGAGACAGCCCTGCGCCTGGCGGGCCAGGGCGATGAGCTCGGCGCAGCCGGCCAGGTAGACATCTCGATCAGCTGGGGTCACGTAGATCTTTCCCGAAACGATGAGCATGCCCGCTCCATTCCCCGACGGTGCCGGCCCGAACCGAACCGAATCTGAATCCCTCTCAACGGAGGGAGGATACGGCCAATGCCACCACCGCGAGGTGTGGAGCTACTACGCTCCCGGCCAGCGCGGTCTTGGGGCCTTCCCGGTAGGCGCGAGCGCGCCTGCCCTTCGGGTGTCGGGAAGGTACGGCGTTGTTATGGAGCGAATCGGGCAATGGGCGAAGGCCGGTGCGGCCAGCGTCGCCGCCGCGTTGGCCGTTGGGGCGGTCTCGCTGTCCCGGGGCATGACCATCGCCACCGCCGGTGAACGGGTGTTCCTGTCTGCGGTTGATGTTGCCGGGGTTCGGGCCCGCCCGACCTTGGCTTCAGCACCAATGGTCAGCTCCCGCGAAGCCCCCGGCGACCTCGAGCGGGCCGAAGGGGCGGCGGACCTCAGCACGACGGACCCCGCCGACCCCGCAGACCGGGCCGACCCGACGGCACCGGCGGGCGGTCCCACCTATCCGATGGGCCGCGCCGAAGGGCTCGAGCCCGCCACCGGAGCCACCGCCCTCGACACGGTGACCCGGTGGCGGCCCAGCCCTGAGGTGATCAACCCATGGCTACGGCCGCGGGTGGCCCTGCCCGAGGCCGCCACTGCCCCCGCCCTCGAGAGCGGGTCCCGGGACCCGGCGGTGCGGGCCTTGGAGCGGCGCCTGACCGAGTTGGGCTACCGCCCCGGCGAGGTCGACGAGTACTTCAGCGACAGCACCTGGTCCGCCGTGCTGGCCTTTCAGAAGGCAGAGGTGCTCGAACGCAGCGAGTGGGTGGACCCCATGACCTGGGCCCGGCTGACCGCTCCCCAGGCCTGGCGAGTGTCCAACTCCACCAGCTTTCCCCGGGTCGAGGTCGACCTGGATCGTCAGGTGGTGCTGGTGGTGTTCGGCCCCGCCCACGTGATCACCCTCAACACCTCCACCGGCGGGGGTTACACCTACCTCGATTCCCACGGCGGCTGGTCCTTGGCGGAGACACCAACGGGGTCCTATCGCGTGTACTACACCTACGACGGCACCGAGCGGGCGCCGCTGGGCACGTTGTACAGACCGTTGTACTTCTACGAGGGCTACGCCATCCACGGCTCTTCCTTCGTGCCCAGCTACCCCGACAGCCATGGCTGCGTGCGGTTGTCCAACGAGGACCAGGACTGGCTGTTCAATCTGGCCCCCGAAGACCTCGAGGTCACCGTGCACGAGACCATGAACCCCGCCCAGTTCTTCCCCGGCACCGGCGCCCGCGGCGCCCCCGGCCTGGCCCCCCCGACCGCCCCCAGCGCCGTCCTGCCCTTGTAGCGCGGTCCCGGTAGGACCGGTCGGGCCTGGTGATGGCGCCAGGGATTCGCCCCCTCGCCGGCTGCGTCGTTCGATAAGCTCCACGGCGTGTCCGAAGCCGTCCAGATGTTGGGATGGGGAGACTTCCTCAGCCTCGAGGCCGGTGGGCAGCGCCATGAGATCGTGGGCGGTCGGGCCTTTGCCATGGCCGGTGGTTCCGAGCGTCACGACCTGCTGGCCGGCCTTTTGGCGTTGGAGCTGGCATCCGCCACCCGCTACGGCCCTTGCCGGACATTCACCCAGAACCGTCTGGTCCGCACGCCTCGGGGTAACGGCTACTACCCCGACGTGATGCTGTGCTGTGGGACCGCCGCCCACCGGCTCTACGAAACCGACGCCGACGTGATCATCGAGGTCCTGTCCGACAACACCGAGAGCGTTGACCGCCGAGAAAAGGCCGAGGCGTACGTTGCTTTGCCCAGCCTGAGCAGCTACTTCCTGGTGGACCCCAGGGTGCGGCGCGTTGAGCTCGGCCGGCGTGATCCGGAGGGCACCTGGGGTTGGGAGGTGGTGGCCGCTGGCGGGGTCATCGACCTGGGCGGTCATGGCTTGGTGGACCGCGACGCCCTCTATGACGAACTGGACCGCAAAGCCACGACGGACTAACCCTTGCCGGTGTTTCAGGCTCCGGGACGGGCGAGGCCGGCGGTGACGACGAGACCGGTGCCATGGCGGAGCTCGATACGTCGGGTCCAGGTGAGGGCTCGGAGTTCCTCGGCGGGGACGGGGGCCATGAACAGGTGGCCTTGCACGTTGCCCACACCCAGGCGGCGCAACATGGCCAGCTGCTCGGGGGTTTCTACGCTCTCCGCCACCACCAAGGCGCCCAGCACCCCGGCCAGGTTGACCACCGCTTCGACCATGGCCTGGTCGCTCTCATCCTCAACGACATCGAGCACCGCCGAGCCGTGGATCTTGACCGCGGCGAGGGGCAGCTCCTTGAGCACCCCCAGCGAGCCGTGACGGAACCCGAAGTCGTCGATTACCAGGGAAACGCCCAAGGCGATCAGCTCATCGAGCACACCGGAGGCCCGCACCCGAGCATCGGCAGCCATCGATTCGTTCAGCTCGATGTGCAACAACTGGGGGGCGACGCCACTCTGTTCCAAGGCCCCGGCCACCACCGCGGCGAAATCGGGGGCGAGGAGCTGGCGTTCGGAAACGTTGACCGCCACCGGCATGGGCTGGGCGCCCATCGCGTCACTGTTCCACTCTGCCGCCTGCCGGCACGCCTCCAACACCACCATGCGTCCAATGGCGCCGATGAGACCGTTCTCCTCTGCCACGGACAGAAACGCACCCGGAGCCAGCACGCCGTGACCGGGCCGATCCCAACGCACGAACGCCTCCACCGCTACCACTTGACCTGAGGCCATGGCCACCACCGGTTGGTAATGCAGGATCAGCTCGCCCGCCTCCAGGCCGGCTCGCAACGCATCACCCAACACCTGGCGGCCGTCGGCTTCGGCTCGCAGCCGTTCATCGAAGAACGCCCAACGCTTGCCCGGGGTCGATTTCGCCACATACATGGCCGCGTCGGCTTGCTCCAGCAGGCCGTGGCTGGACGCCGTGTAACCATCGCCCACCGCCAAACCCATGCTCAGGCTGGCGTAAAAGGGCCCGGTGCCCAGCTCCATCGGCGCGTCGAAGGCCAGCTGCATACGTTCGGCGAGCTCGGCCAACTTCTCGCCGTCCGCCACCCCGGGAAAGACGACCACGAACTCGTCCCCGGCCAAACGAGCGACCAGGTCGCCGCCTCGCACGGTGCCGGCTAGTCGTCGGGCCACCTCCTTCAACAACTCGTCACCCACCGCGTGACCCATAGTGTCATTCACCGTCTTGAAACGGTCGACGTCGATGAAAACCAGCCCCAGGCTACGACCCAACGCCTGGCAGTCGACCAATTTGGCGTCAAGCCATTCCATCAGGTGCGGTCGGTTAGCCAACCCGGTGAGGGCATCGTGGCGCGAGGCCCGATAGCTATAGGCCAGGTCCTGCTCGACGGCCTTGCGTCGTCGAGCCTGCAAGGACCAGATGCCCAAGCCCGCGCTGAGCAGCACGGTGGTGGTGAGACCGGCGGCCGCAGCGGCCACTGGTCTGGCGTCCGCGTAGTGGGTGGAGGGCACCAGCGCCACCAGCCGCCAGCCGTCATGGCCGTCCACGGCCACCGAGGCGGCCATGTTCAGTTCAACCTCCCCGGCGCTGTGGGCGACCACGCCACCGTTGTGTTCTAGCGCTAGGCCGGTGTCGCGGCCCAGCCGCAGCCCGCCCAGCAACGCCGAACTCACCTCGCCGGCCGGCGCCGGCGCACCGCCGTCCAAGCCGTTCATGCCCAGGCCGTCCAGACGCAGCGCCACTTGGGTGGCGGCCGCCTCGAGGCCCGCGTTGAGTTGTCGTTGTCGTTCGTCGCGGCTGATGGCCGAGGCACCGCGAGCGGCACCGTAGGTCAGCAGCAGGCCGACGAGCAGAGAAGTTGTCGGGGCCGCGTAAGCGACCGCAGTCATCCATAACCGATTTTTCATGTTTCCGGTCCCACATCCATGTTGGCCGTCACATGAGCTATCGGACGTTGACGCCCATAGGAAAAGTGTCCCAGTAGGGGAATGCGGGGGCTAATAGCCCAGGACTATCCCGGCCGGGGCTCGACGCTGACGTCGGCCTCCAGCACCTCGGCGAAATGGCACGCCGCAGGGTGACCGATCCCTCTGTCGATGAGCTCGGGTTCGAGTTCTGCGCACACGTCCTGCGCCTTCCAACAGCGGGTGCGGAATCGGCAACCGCTCGGCGGGTCGACTGGAGAGGGTGCGTCGCCCTCCAACACGATGCGCTGGCGAGCTCGCTGCCGGTTGGGGTCGGGCAGGGGCACCGCCGACAACAGCGCCTGGGTGTAGGGGTGGGCGGGACGCTGGAACAGCTCGTCGCGGGGTCCGCTCTCCACGATCTTGCCCAGATACATCACCGCCACCCGGTCGGAGATGTGGCGAACCACCGACAGGTCGTGGGCGATGAAGACGTAGGCCAAGCCCAACTCTTCCTGCAAACGACGCAGCAAGTTGATGACCCCGGCCTGGATGGACACATCCAGCGCCGACACTGGCTCGTCGAGCACGATCAGATCCGGCTCCGGGGCCAGGGCCCGAGCGATGCCCACCCGTTGGCGCTGGCCTCCGGAAAATTCATGGGGAAACCGGTTGGCGTGCTCAGGAGACAAGCCCACCGTCTCGAGCAACTCCTGCACCCGAACCGCCCGGCGGGCCTTGTCCCAATGGAAATGCACCGAAAGGGGTTCGCCCAAGGTGGCGCCGATGGTCTTACGAGGGTTGAGCGAGGCAAAGGGGTCCTGGAATACGATCTGGAAACGGCGCCGAGCCTTGCTCAGCGCCCCGCCCGACAACCGGGTCAGGTCCATGCCATCGAAGGTGACCTGGCCGGCGGTGGGCCGGATCAGGTTCAGCAGCAACCGCCCGGTGGTGGACTTGCCGCAGCCGGATTCCCCCACCAGGCCCAGCGTTTCCGCCCGATCCACGCTGAGACTCACCCCCGCCACCGCCGAGACCTGACCGACCGCCCGGCCGAACACCCCGCCGCGCACAGGAAAGTTCTTCACCAACCCCGTGGCCACCAACAACGGTGCTTCGGTACCAGCAACAACGGGCCCAGCACTGGATTCAACCACGGGCTGGCTCATGACGGCCGGGCCGTTCGCATGGATTCCACACTGACCTCGGCCAGTTCCTCGGCGAAATGACCGGCGGTGACGTGACCATCGCCGATGACGGTACGCAAGTCGGCAACCTCATGGTCGCAGCGTGGCCGGGCGGGGTGGACGCAAGGGCCGCCGGCGCGGTGGACACCGACGCCAAGGCAACGGCGGGAAGCACCAAGTGCCGCAAAGTCTCCCCGGTAGGAATGAAGAAGCAGGTCCAGGTGTCTGGGCCCAGTCTCGGCCCAGTCTGGGCCCGTTGCCGACGTCCTGATCCTGGTTGCCTCAGCGGCGGGCCAGCAGGTCCCTGATCTCCGTGAGCTGCTGGCCGTGGGTGGGGGGGGTGTCGGTAGGGGGCTGACGCTTGAAGCGGTTGTAGGGCATGACCACGAACAAGAACACAGCCAGCGCGGTCAGCAATACGGTGACGGCCACGGTGAGGAAGGCCCCGATGCGGATCTGGCTGTCGTTGATGGTCAGGACCATGACCGAATCGAAATTGGGCTCGCCGAACACGATGCCGATGATGGGCATCAAGATGTTCTCGACGAGGGCCTTGACCAAACCGGCGATGAGGGTGCCCATGATGAAGGCAACCGCCAACTCGATGATGTTGCCGCCCGCCACGAAATCCTTGAACTCTTTCGCCA
>JANPEN010000314.1:0-14104 GCA_031422955.1 Acidimicrobiia bacterium | reverse complement strand
CCGATGCCGGCCCGGCCCACCACCACCAAGGCTTCTGCCCCGGCCAACAACTCGGCGTTGACCTGGGTGGAGGAGCGGATGATGAGGGCGTTGGCCCCCACGATCAGGTTGCGCAGCTCCGCCACCGAGGGGGCCAGATGGACCTCGACGTCGTGACCGGCGGCCCGCAGACGGTCGAGACCGGTTTCGGCGATCTCCTCGGTGACGAGAATGCGGGCCATGCAGCGGGTTTCCTTTGCGCGAACAGAACAAGTTGGGCGGGCGACGCTGGGGTAGCGCCGAGACCGGGGCACTTCAGCGTAGGGTCGGGCCCGTGGGGAACCCAACCGTAATCGTGGGCGCCGGCCTGGCCGGCCTGATGGCCGCTCGACGCCTGGCCGAGGCCGGTCGGTCCGTCGTGGTGTTGGAGGCGGGCGAGCAGGTCGGGGGCCGGCTGGCCACCCGCCGGCGGGGGGACTCGGTGGCGGACCACGGCGCCCAGTTCTTCACCGTCCGCTCCCCCGCCTTGGCTGCCTTCGTCGAGCCGCGGCTGGCATCGGGTCTGGTGGTGGAATGGTGTAAGGGCTTCAACGTGGTCGACGGCTACCCCCGCTACACCATACGTGGTGGTATGGACCAACTGGCCGCTCATTTGGCTGAAGGGCTCGATATTCGTTGTCGGGCCGCCGTGCAAACCCTGCGACGCGTCAACCCTAAAAACCCCGGCATTCCCGGCAGTCCCGGTTACCAGGTCGAGCTAGTGGATGGTTCCCGGCTGGAGGCAGAGGCGGTGGTGCTCACCCCGCCGGTGCCGTTGCTGTTGGACCTGCTGGCCGGCGGGGGCATTGAGATCGACCCGGGGGTAGCGGCCATCACCTACCACCGGGTGCTGGCCCTGCTGGTCACCTTGGATGCCCCCTCGGCGGTGGCCCCGCCCGGTGGCTACCAAAGCGAGGAGGGGCCCTTCAGCTTCGTCGCCGACAACCACCAAAAAGGCATCTCCAACCAGGTCTGCGTGACCCTGCACACCAACCATCAGCTATCCGCCCAGCACTGGGACCAGCCCGATGGTGAGCTCAGCGCCCAGCTGTTGACCTGGGCCCAGCCGTGGTTGGGTACGGCCACGGTGGCGTCGGCCGAGCTGGTCCGCTGGGCCCATTCGGGGCCGCTCAAGCCGTGGCCGGAGCCGGTGGCGGTGCTCGCCCAGGGCCTGGTCATCGCCGGGGATGGCTTTGCCGGCCCCAAGGTGGAAGGGGCCTTCCTCTCCGGCTGCGCCGCCGCCCAAACCCTGCTGGCCTGAACCCTGCTGGCCTGAACCCTGCTCGCCTGAACCCTGCTGGCCTGAACCCTGCTGGCCTGAGCTGGCGCCGGTTCGCGCGGTCAGACGGCGGCCGCGGCGGACAGCAAGATGGCCAGGGCGAACACCAACAGCAGCACCAGCCCTGCCCCCAGCAGCTGACGATCCGCCGGTCCGTGCCAGAAATCCTGCGGGGGTGGCGCCACCCGGCTGGTGCCGGCGTCGACCTCGGCGAACAGGCGGGCCAACACCAGAGCCCGGCGATGGTGGGCTCGACGCACCACCACCACCGGGCCGATCGGGGGCTGGCCCCCATCCAGCAGGGTGGCTGCCCTGGCGGGGTCCCAAACCTCCGCGGCGATGGCCTCGGCCTGCAGGCGAAGGGCCAGCCGCTGGGCGCTGGCCCGCTCCAGGTAGTCAGCCAGCACGACTGCCTCGTCCTCCACTCGCCAGGGACGGCTCTGGCGACGGCGCGCTTGGGGATCTGAGGCTTCGGCCACGCCCCGCCAGCCGCGCCCCGCCAACGGGGCGTGGGGCGGGGCGGCCAAGGGATGCACGTCGGGCGCTTGACCAGTGCCGTCGGGGGGCCGAGCGCGGGTCACAACCGTTCGGCGAACTCGATGGCCACCGCCTCCACCGCATCACCCAGCACGAAGCCCAACACCCGGGAATAGAAGTACAACTCCGCCTCGAGCGCCCTGCGGATGTTGGCCGCCTGGCGGAAGCCGTGCTGTTCGCCTTCGAACTCCAGATACGCGTGAGGGATGGATTTGGCCGCCAAGGCCGCCACCATGGCCCGGCTCTGGGCTGGGGGCACGATCATGTCTTCGCTGCCCTGCAACACGATCAGCGGGCAATCAAACCCCTCGGTGTGGTGGATGGGCGAACGGGCTTCGTAGACGGCACGAGCGGCTGGGTATGGACCGACCAGACCGTCGAGGTAGCGCGACTCGAACTTGTGGGTCTCTTCAGCCAAGGCCGACAGATCCGCCACCCCGTAGTGGGACGCCCCCGCTTTGAAGGTGGAGCGAAATGCCAACGCGGCCAAGGTGGTGAAGCCTCCCGCCGACCCGCCCCGGATAACCATGCGGGCCGAGTCGCATCGCCCGGCGTCAGCCAGCCACTGGGCCCCTGCGCAACAATCCTCCACATCGACCACCCCCCAGGACCCCGCCAGCAACTGGCGGTAGGCCCGCCCGTAGCCGGTGCTACCGCCGTAGTCCACATCGAGCACGGCGAACCCTCGAGAAGTCCAGTACTGCACCGACAGGCTGAATGCTGGGTTAGCCGCCGAGGTCGGGCCCCCGTGAGACAACACCACCAAGGGCGGGCGCTCATCAGCAGGGGCCCGGAAGGCCGAATTGGCCGGCGGGTAGAACCAGCCGTGGGCCCGCCGACCGTGCTCGCTGGGAAAGGTCACATGCTCTGGTAAAGATATCATACCAGATGGTATGGTATCCCATACCCGTCCAGATGGTATGGTATCCCTACCGGACGGTACGGCAAGGGACCGGGGTGGGCGCAGTACCCGGTGAGGGGCACCGTTTAAGGGAATGGCCACAATGGCGGCCTCCACCGCGAAACCAGCCCCGACCCCCACTACCTCAACGCCTTCGGGACCCGAGCGCACCCGCAGCGCCTCAAAGGTGGCCAGGCCGGTTTCGATGGTCTGCATCCGATGGTCGCGCAGATCCAGCAGGGCCAGGTGCTGGTGCTGCTGGCCGCCGTGGGCGAACACCAAGATGGTCCCATCAGGGCTGAAGCCGTAACGGCTACGCCCGAACACCCACGCCGGCAGGGCGATGTCCACCTCCAGGGCGGTGAGGGTGACAGGGAAGCCGACCGGGCCGCCGTCACCGTCGCTTTCCAAGCGATAGAGGTTCCACCAATTGGAACGGTCCGAGCAGAAGTACAGGTGACCGTCGGGCCCCCACTCCGGTTGCACCAGTGCTTCACCGCCGGCAGCTCCCGCTACGCATCGGGCGTCGCTGATCTCACCATCGGCGAAACGGGCCACCCACAACTGGGTGGCGTCCCAAGGCATGTTGGGATGGTCCCAGGCCAACCAGCACAGCCATCCGCCATCGGCGCTGAGACGGGGTGCGGCCACAAAATCGGCGCCGCTGACCAACACCATCGGCTCACCGCCGGTCGGGGCGATGGCCACGATCTCATTGCGGGCTTCCCCGGCCGGAGCGCCCGGAGCGTCCGAGCCTCCTGAGCCGTCCGAGCCGCCCGGCCGCGGGTGGTGATCCTCGCGCACACAGATGATCCAGCGACCGTCAGGGCTGACCCGCCCGTCGGCGTAGCGCCACCCACCGGGCAGGGCCGGCTCGGGAGTGAGGGCGACCGGTTCATGGCCGCCATCATCCAATCGATACAGGCGCTGGTCGGCCCAGTTGGTGAAGTAGAGCTGCGCGTCATGCACCCACCAGGCGCCGCCGCCGTACTCATGCACCCGGGTGCGAGCCGACCATGGCGGGCCCAGCAGGTCCACTCCGTCGCAGACCAACTCCACCCGGCCGGCCTCACTGGGCCGCAGCTCGGACCACCAGGTGCGCGCCCCCTCGACCCACACGTCGCCCAAGCTGACCGCAGCGGACACGATCAACTCAGCGCTGATGGGCGAGGACCAGCTGCCGTAGGGCGCCACGCTCAAGTTCGTCGTGTCGCTCACGCGGACTCCGCGCAGAGCTTGGCGATTCGGGCCACCCCTTCGACCAGGTCCTGGTCGGACAGGGCGAAGGACATGCGCATGTAGCCGGGCGCCCCGAAGGCCTCCCCCGGCACCACGGCCACCTCGACCTGTTCAAGGATGATCTCGGCCAGCTCCACCGTGCTGGTGGCCACCCGACCCCCGAAGCTGCGCCCTAACACCCCCTCGAAGGAGGGGAAACAGTAAAAGGCGCCTTGGGGTTCGAGGGCGGTAACCCCATCGATCTCGTTGAGCAGTTGGTACATCAGCTGGCCCCGCCTCTCGAAGGCGGTGCGCATCGTCGCCACCGCCTCCAAGCCTCCGGCCACCGCGGCCAGGGCGGCGCGTTGGGCCACGTTGGAGACGTTGGAGGTGGTGTGGGACTGGAGGTTGGTGGCGGCATTGATCACATCGGCCGGGCCCGCCATCCACCCCACCCGCCAACCGGTCATCGCGTAGGTCTTGGCCACACCGTTGAGGATGACGCACTGGTCGGCCAGCTCGGGCACCACCGCCAGCATGGAGTGGTGCTGGTGCTTGCCGTAGGTCAAATGCTCATAGATCTCATCGGTGATTACCCACAGGCCATGCTCGAGTGCCCAGCGGCCGATGGCTTCGATCTCCTGGCGCGGGTAGACCGCCCCCGTTGGGTTGGAAGGCGAAACGAACAGCAACACCTTGGTGGCCGGTGTGCGGGCCGCCTCCAGCTGAGCGAGGGACACCCGGAAACCGGCCGACACGTCGGTGGCGATCTCCACCGAGACCCCCCCCGCCAGGGCGATGGCCTCCGGGTAGGTGGTCCAGTAGGGGGCGGGGACCAACACCTCGTCGCCAGGGTCGAGCAATGTCTCGAAGGAGGCGGCCACCGCGTGCTTGCCGCCGTTGGTGATCAGCACCTGGTTCGCGTTGATCACCACGCCGCTGTCCCGCGCCGTCTTGTCCACCACCGCCTGTTTCAGCTCGGGTAGCCCGCCGGCAGGGGTGTAGCGGTGGTTCACCGGGTCCGAGCAGGCGGCGATGGCGGCCGCCACGATGTGCGCGGGGGTGGGAAAGTCCGGTTCGCCGGCACCGAACCCGATAACCGCCTTGCCGGCCGCCTTGAGCGCCTTGGCCTTGGCGTCCACCGCCAAGGTGGCCGAGGGGGCAATAGCGCCAACACGGCGCGACACACGAGAAGAGGGCGAGATCACCCTCTCTTTCTATCGCAGGACCCCGCTTCGACCAGAAGCAGTAACGGCCGGTCGACGCGCCGGTATGATCGACCGTGCCCGCTGTTCCCATCACCATTCCTGCCTCGCTGTTGCCCGACGATGGCCGTTTCGGCTGCGGGCCCTCCAAAGTTCGCCCCGAGGCGGTAGCCGCCCTCGCCGCCGCGGCCCCCACGCTGCTGGGGACCTCTCATCGCCAGGCGGGGGTGCGTGGCCAGGTCGGGCGGCTACGCCAAGGGGTCAGGGACCTGTTTTCCCTGCCCGATGGCTGGGAGGTGATTCTGGGCAACGGCGGAACGACAGCGTTCTGGGACGCGGCCGATTTCGGCCTGATCGAGCGGCGCTGCCTGCACCTCAGCTTCGGTGAGTTCTCCTCCTAGTTCGCCGCCGCCGCCGCAGCGGCCCCGTTCCTTGATGAGCCCACCGTGATCACCAGCCCGACCGGTACCCATCCGCGGCTGCCCGGCGCCGACCCCGCCGTGGATCTCTACGGCCTAACCCACAACGAGACCTCCACCGGGGTGGCCATGGCCCCTGCTCGGCCGGCCGACGCCAACGCCCAACAACTGGTGGCGGTGGACGCCACCAGCGCGGCAGGAGGCCTGCGTTGGGATCCCTCTCAGGTTGACGTGTACTACTTCGCCCCCCAGAAATGCCTGGCTTCTGAGGGCGGACTGTTCTTGGCCTGCTGCTCACCCGCCGCCATCGAGCGCATCGAGCGTTTGGCCGCTTCCGACCGGTGGATTCCCGCCTCCCTCGACCTCAAGATCGCCCTGGACAACTCTCGCCAGAACCAGACCAACAACACTCCGGCCTTGGCCACGGTGTTCCTGGCCGTGCACCAGCTGGAGTGGCTGAACACCAACGGAGGCCTGGAATGGGCCGCCTTGCGCTGCGACCGCTCCGCCGCCAACCTCTACAACTGGGCCGAGGTTTCTTCCTTCGCCACGCCCTACGTGGTCGAGCCGTCCGAGCGCAGCCATGTCGTGGCCACCATCGATTTCAACCCCGACGTGGACGCCAGCACAGTGGCCGCCACCTTGCGGGCCAACGGCATCGTGGACACCGAGAGCTATCGCAAGCTGGGCCGTAATCAGTTGCGCATTGCCTTGTTTCCGGCCATCGAACCCGACGATGTTGCCGCCCTCACCGCCTGCATCGACCACGTCGTGGCCGCCCTCGCCTGAACTCGGTCCGGCCCTGGGTCCCGGGCTGGGTGACTCCCCCGGGACCGTAGCGGCGAATCGACGTCGAATCGCCGCTACACGGGCCCGACCATACCTACCCGACCATACCTACCCGACCATACCTATCGGTAGGTTGGATCGGGTTCGAAGGCGGGCGGGGTTTGGGGGTCCGCTTGGCGGGTCAGGGCGGCCACGATCGCACCGAACACGAACCCGCCCACATGGGCCACCCAGGCCACCCCGGAGGAGGCGTCGGTGAAGAACTGCAGGACGAACCAAACGATGAGAAACCATTTGGCTCGCACCAGCACCGGGATCACGAAGAAAACGAGGGTGCGCACCGGGGCATTGGGATGCCACACCAGGTACGCCCCCATGACTGCGGCAATGGCCCCCGAGGCGCCGATCAGCGGCACGGTGGAGTTGGGCTGCACCACGATGTGGGCGGCGGTGGCCACCACGCCGCCGGCCAGGTAGAACAGCAGATACTTGATCGAACCCAGCCGGTCTTCGATGTTGTTGCCGAAGATCCACAGGAACAGCAGGTTGAATCCGAGGTGGGCCAGCCCGCCGTGCATGAACAGCGAGACCACCAAGGCGCCGTAGACATGCTTGTCTCGGAAGAAGAGGGGGTCCGCCCGCCCGCCTCGCTCGCAGGCGGTGTCATCGCCGCCGTTGTAGGTGCGCAGCACCTCTTGAATCGACAAGGGCTGGGCGCTGGTCACCTCGCAGGGCACCGCCGCCCATTGCAGGGTGAAGGCGTCGCTGGCCGGCACCTCGACGGCGCCCACGTCCGTGCTCACCACGGTTGCACCCGGCCGCAGCTGAAAGCCGAGATAGACCCCGACGCACACGACCATCAAGACGATGGTCACCAGCGGGAACCGCCGGGTGGGGTTGATGTCACCGATGGGCAGCACGACGCCTCTTTCGTCCTACACCACCCATACCTGACTCAGCCTAGAACGCCGCCACCGCCAACCGGCCCGGCGCCCAGACCATGCCCGCCCAGACCATGCGGGGCGCTGTCCCTGCCTACGTTCCGGATACTTGGGCGGTTTTCTGTCAGGGGTCGACCGCGAACCGACCAAAAGCTCGACCCAGTGCGCTTTCGACGCCACGCTGTGTCAAACTTTTGGACCCATACCAGTCGGTACGTGTCGGAAAACCGCCCAAGTCTCTCCGGCGCCCCGTGGGGCGGCTCCAAAGCCCGGCCCCACGCACCCCGGTCAGTCCTGGCCCCGCCGGTACCAGGTCTCCGGTTCGATCCCGAGCTCAGCCATGCGGGCCAGGCCCCACCGAGGGGGAGGAATGAGCTCACCTCGGTCGAGCAGCCCGAACATGGGCCCGTCCTCGGCCCACACGTGGCAGGTGTTGCGGTTGCGTCGGGCTCTATCCCGTTGTACCTCCGAGGAGATGACCACGGGGGTCTCGCCCTCGGCAGGGGTGATCATGGCCCACACCGACTGGGTGGCCACCGGCGCCATGGCCTGCAACAGCGCGGTGGTATGGCTGCACCCGCGGGGCCCGCCGAACAACTCTCGCACCCGATGGGTGAACCCCCGTCCGATGGAAAGGCCCACCAACTCCCCGTAGTGCTCGACGATCTCGGTGCAATGGTCATGGGGGTGGGTTTGCATGACCATGGTCGCCTCGCTGATGACCAGATCCGGCATCTCCACCACCAGGTCCATGACCATGTCGTGGATGGTCATCGGGTTCGGGTCGCCCGGCAGGAACGTCCCCACCGGTTTCACATCGCAGACCCGACCCCGGATGCGCATAGCGGTGGCGCTGTGGCGATAGGACGTCACCTCGTAGCTGCGCTGATGCAGCACGGGCAGGTCTAAGGACTCCAGCTCGGGGGAAACGCTCATGGCTGGGCTGTTGCCCCTCAGCCCTTGGCGGCGCGGAAGCCGGAATCGAGATCGGCGAGGATGTCCTCGATGGACTCGATGCCGACCGACAGGCGGATCAGACCCGGTTCGACACCAGAAAGGGCCTGTTCTTCGGGGGTGAGCTGGCTGTGGGTGGTCGAGGCCGGGTGGATCACCAGCGAGCGCACGTCACCAATGTTGGCCAGGTTGGAGTGCAGCTCCAGCGCATCGGCGAAGCTCTGACCGGCCTCCGCCCCACCTTTGATGACGAAGCCGAGCACCGAGCCGGCTCCTTTGGGCAGCAGGCGCTGGGCCCGTTCGTACCACGGCGAGGAAGCCAAGCCGGCGTAGTAGACCTTCTCCACCTCGTCCCGCCCAACCAGGAAATCGGCCACTGCGGCGGCATTGCTGACGTGGCGTTCCATCCGCAGGCTGAGCGTCTCCAAGCCCTGGATGAACAGCCACGAGTTGAACGGGGTGGTGGCCGGACCCAGGTCGCGCAGCAGTTGCACCCTGGCCTTGACGATGAACGCCCCCGCCCCCAGCATGGGCCAGTAGTTGAGGCCGTGATAGCTGGGATCGGGCTGGTTGAAGTTGGGGAACTTGTCGGCCCACTTACCGAAATCGAAGTTGCCACCGTCGACAATGACGCCCCCGATGGCCGCACCATGACCGCCGATGAACTTGGTGGCGGAATGCACCACAATGTGGGCTCCCAGCTCAATGGGCCGGCACAGGTAGGGGGTGGCCACCGTGTTGTCCACGATGAGGGGCACACCCAGCTCGTTGCCCAACGCGGCGATGCCTTCGATGTCGAGCACGTCGTTCTTGGGGTTAGCGATGGTCTCCCCGTAATAAGCCTTGGTGTTGGGCCGGGTCTTGGCGCGCCAGTCGTCCAGATCGTCGGGATCATCCACGAAGCTGCACTCGATGCCCATCTTGGGCAGCGTGTAATGGAACAGGTTGTAAGTCCCGCCGTACAACGACGGTGAAGACACCACGTGGTCGCCCACCTCGGCCAGGTTGAGGATGGCCAACGTTTCCGCCGCCTGACCGCTGGCCACCGCCAACGCCCCTGGGACCATGCCCCCCGCGGCAGTGGGAATGCCGCCTTCCAGGGAGGCCATACGGGCCTCGAACACCGCTTGGGTGGGGTTCATGATGCGGGTGTAGATATTGCCCGGCTCTTGCAAGGCGAAGAGGCGGGCACCATGGGCGGAGTTCTCGAACACGAACGAAGAGGTTTGATAGATCGGGGTGTTTCGAGCCCGATGGGGGGGATCCACAGTGGCCCCTGCATGGATTTGGCGGGTCTCGAAACCCCAAGCGTCGCTGCTCATCGGTGCTCCCTTGCACGGCTCCACGTGATCGGTCACGTGGTCCTCGACATCAGCTTGGAGCCTATCCCAGCGTCATCGATGCGCTGGCGGGTGTTCCCGGTCGCCTCGGTGGACTCGGGCGAGTGCCGATAGCGTGGCCGGGCATGGCCTCCGGAACGCCGAGCACCCCGCCAAGGGCTAGCAACCCGGTTCGAGGCCGATGAGAAGGCTGATGAGAAGGTCGATGAGCCGAAGTCTTTTGGCGTTGCGGGCCTCGCCCCGCCCGGCCGGGGCACGAGCCGACCAGTCCGCCGCCGCCCCCGCGTCGGTGCAGCTGTGGCGGCGTTGGTTGTCCCAGGCCTGGCTGATGGTGGCCGTCACCTCCGTCGCAAGCCTCATCGCCGTGGTGGCGGTGGCAGCGACGGATAGCCCCGCCGCCACCCGCCCGTTCCCGCCCGTCGACGAACGGGAGGCTGGTGCGGCGGCCGCCGTTGAGGGCCAAGCCACCCAGGGCGGCGTCGAGGGGAGCCGGCCTTCGGATGAGGCGGCGACCAAGGAGGCGGGGGTCAGCCCGGGGGCCAAGGCTGGATCCGCACCCAAGGACGGCTCTGCTGCGCCGGTTGCGGAGGATCGGGGCGGGGCCAACAGCACGACCAAACCCGCTGGCCCGGGCCGCACCACCGCCCCGCCGGCCGACGCCGAGGGGGGCCGCACCCAGCCAGGGGGCAAAGGACCCGCCCCCTCCTCCACCACCACCTCTGCCGGTGGGGGGGCTTCGGCCCGCTGCGAGGACCCGGCCGGGGATCCAACCACTGAGGGGCAAGCCGACATTGACCTCGTCGAAGTGTCGCTGCGACGCGATCGGTGGGGCCTGCTGGTTCGTTTCGAGCTCCGCGGCTCTGTGACTGGCCGCACCCCCACGGTGGAAGCGGCCTCGGCCATCAATACCTGGCAGGTGCTGATGGCGACGGGCAACAACGTGCTCTACGCCTTTTCGGTCAGTCAACTGGGTGACGACTGGGAGACCAACCTGGTGGATTTCGCCTCCGCCGACGGCGACCGTTTCGGGCCGCTGCCGCCACCTTCGGGCAAGACCGTGGAGGCGTTGATTCCGGCCGACAGCCTGGGACGGCTGCCGGCCAGCTTCACCTGGTGGGCGTCCACCACCACCGATCGTCAGATACCTCGCGGAATCTTCATCGGCGACGACTGCCCCAACGGCATCGGCGAAGGCAATGCCGAGCTGTCCTTGCCAACCGAAGCCAGCCGGTCAACCTTCACCGGTTGAGCGCGCCACCCCGCAGGTTGGCCTCAGCCCTGGCCGCCGGAGGCTTCCTGCACCTTGGTTTTGCCGGCGGAGATCCACGGCATCATGGCCCGCAACTCCTCGCCCACCACCTCAATCGGATGGGTCTTGCCCTCTGCCTCCAACCGCAGGAAGTTGGGCCGACCGACCTTGGATTCGGCAATCCACTGTTCGGCGAAGGTGCCGTCCTGGATCTCTTTGAGGATGGTCTTCATGTTCTGGCGGACATGGTCATCGATGATGCGGGGACCGCGGGTGAGATCGCCGAACTCGGCGGTGTCACTGACCGAATAGCGCATACCCGAGATGCCCTGTTCGTACATGAGATCCACGATCAGCTTGAGCTCGTGCAAGCACTCGAAATAGGCCGCTTCGGGCTGGTAGCCGGCCTCGACCAGGGTGTCGAACCCGGCCCGGACCAACTCGGTGAGCCCCCCGCACAACACCACCTGCTCGCCGAACAGGTCGGTCTCTGTCTCCTCTTCGAAGGTGGTCTCGAGCACGCCGGCCCGAGCCCCCCCGATGGCGTCGGCGTAGGCCAGGGCAATGCCGCGGGCGTTGCCGGTGGCGTTCTGGGAAACCGCGACCAGGCAGGGCACCCCGCCGCCTTCTTCGTACGTGCGGCGCACCAGATGGCCGGGGCCCTTGGGAGCGACCATGGCCACGTCGACATCGGCAGGGGCTTTCACGGTGCCGAAGCGCACGCTGAACCCGTGGGAGACAAACAGGGCCTTACCCGGGCTGAGGTGAGGCCGCACCTCCTCTTCGAATACGGCGCCGTGCTCGGTGTCTGGCACCAGCATCATGATGATGTCTGCTTCGGCGGCCGCCTCGGCCATGGTGAGCACCCGCAGACCGGATTCCTTGGCCTTGGTCACTGACGAGGAACCAGCTCGCAGACCCACCCGCACGTCGATGCCGGAGTCGCGCAGGTTCAGCGCGTGGGCATGACCCTGGCTGCCGTAGCCCAAGATGGCCACCTTGCGGCCAGCAATGAGGGAACGGTCGGCGTCCTTCTCGTAATAAATGGTGGCCACGGGTGGGCTCCTTCGGCGAGAACTAGGGGCGAACAAGAAACCGCCCACACCGGATGAGGGTGCGGGCGGTTTCGAAGCCTAGTGCCGGGAACGGCGTGGCTCACTACTGGCACAAGGCCGCTAGATCACTGGGTGAAGTAACCAGCCACTTCCACAATGAAGTTGGCGCTGCCCGTCACGTTGGCCGGCGCTCCGTGGAAGAAGCTGGTGAAGCCATCGGCGTCGGTGCCGCTGACGAACTGGTTGGCCCTGGTCTCCTGGGCGGTCCAGTTGACGTTGGACACGAAGGGAACCGTCCCCGCCGCCGGGAAGGCGGTCAGGTAGCCAAGGTTGTTGGTGCTGGTAACGGTGAGGTTACCCACCAAGGCCTGGTATTCGAAGGGGTAATTGCCGAGCAGGGCCAACAGGTTCACGTTGCGGGTAACCCCACTAGCTAGGGGAGTCTCGCCCACATCGTCACGGCTGCTGTAGACCCGCTGGGGGTCGATGGCCACGAAACGACCGGGGGTGAGGTTGGCCACATCGACCTCAAAGGTGCCGATGAGATCGATGACCACGTGCACGGTACCCAGTGTGGGGTTGATCACTTTGATCTTGCCAGCATCGGCCTTTACCACCACCAGGTTGGCCACGGTCTGGCCGGGCACGAAGTTGGCGTTGGAGATGTTGGGCACCGAGGTGGCACCGTCGGGATAGAGAGCCACATAGCCGCCGGCGGTCGGGTTGGTCACCGTTAGGTTGACCATCACCGCGTCAGCGGTGGTGCCCAGATCCACGGTACGGATCTCGCCCGCAGCGAGGGGCGTGGGGCTGGCGGTAGGCACCCGGGTGTCGAGCTTGCGCACCGGGGTCTGGGACACGAAACGATCGCCACCGCCGGCGGCGCCGTTATCGGTCGCATAGAAGCCCACCACATCGACAACGGCATCGGTGCTACCGAGCTCGTTATAGAGGGTGACCTTGTTGCCTGCTCCTACCTTTACGGTGGCCAGGTTGGCCACCGTGTCCTGAGCGACAGGGTTCAGGTTGGAGACAAGCGGCCGGGTCACGCCGGTCGGGTACATAGACATGACCGTGTTGACGCTCGGCTTCACCGCGGTCAGGTTGAGCACCACGGCCACGGCACCGGCAGGCACCCCGCTGGCCTGACCGTTGAGGTCCACCAGGAGGTCAACGTCGGTGGTACCGAGCGGACCCAGCTTGGCGCCGAAACGGGTGTCCAGCAGCCGGACGGGGGTCATGGAGTTGAACTCGCCAAAGACGACGTCCGACAAGGGGTCGAGCGGATCGAGGGGTTGGTTGAAGAAGGCAAAGCCGGAGGCGCTCACGGCGCTGTCTTCGGAGCACCGGATGCTGAAACGCACCGCCACGGCCAGCGCCGCCACAGGGGTGCCGGGGAAATCGCCGCTATCGAGCTCCAGGGTGCCGGTCGGGTTGGTGCAGGTGGCGCCGGGACGAGCGAGGGTCATCCCCGGGTCCGTGGCGGTAGCAGTACCCACCGTGCTGGTCGATTCGTTGGCGGAGTAGTCCGTCGGTGGCAGCGTAGGCGTCGTGTCCACGAAGGGGGCGCCGGTGCGGGGGTTGAGGGTCAGCACGAAGTTGTCGGCGGCGCCCACGTTCATGGTCAGCACCAGACCGGTCTCGTCACCGGTGAGGGACACACCGGCGGAGGGGATGCTGTAGTCACCGGCTGCGAAGGCCCGGTTGGCGGGGACCTGGATGAAGGCCTTGGTGGCGACGGTGGCCTGGGCGGCGGCGGGGCTGGAGGACAGTGCGGCGACTGCCCCACTGGCCAGCAACGATGCGGCGAGCGCACCCCGGAGGGCTTTGGATCTCGACATGGAACACCTGTCTGTTGAGCAATGGGTCGTGTCGTGCAAACGGGAACCGTTCTGCACTGGGGACGCGGTCGCCCGCCAAAGGGCGAACCGGGTCTGGTCCCACTGTAGGACGCGGCAAGACCGTGCCAACACTGTGCGAGACAATTTCCGAGAACACGAGCAGGAATTACTCTCTTTGGGTGGCATTCCAGCGGCCATTCCGGCCTGCTGCTGGAGCCGTAGGCCAAAAACGCCGAAAGGCGTGGTACTGCGTCAACAGCACCACGCCGTTCGGGCTGACCACGGCCGCGGTGGCCGGGTCCTTACCTGCCGCCTACTAGCGGGTGAACCAGCCGGCCACGTCGATGATCAGGTGGGT
>JANPEN010000313.1:0-7946 GCA_031422955.1 Acidimicrobiia bacterium | reverse complement strand
GTTCGTTGCCTTCATGGTCTTTGAAGGTCGAGCGGTAGAACCCGCGCAGCTTGTCGTTCAGTTCACCCCGGAAACGGGTGTGAAGTTGGTGCTGTCCAGCGGCGATGACCGTAGTGGGGCGCAGCATGGCCCGCTCCAGCTCGGGGTCATAGCTCACTGCCAGCTCGAGTCGGGCACCGGTCACGTCGGTGAGCCAGGCCTCGTCGATGACCAGCTCGACGCTGTTGCACACCAGTTCTTGAACTGGCTTGGTCACCGAGATCTGGACTTGCTGGAGGCCACTGAAGGTGGCCGAGACCAGATCAGGTTCCAAGGCCAGCTGATAATGCAGCGGGAGAACGGTTCGGGGCAGCCGATGCGGGTTGGCGGTCACGACCGTTCAGCCTACCGAGGCCCGGAGGGCCGCTCAGCCGACCGAGGCCCGGAGGGCCGCTCAGCCTGACGGCGTAACCAGGCTGGTTGGCTCGGGCCGACTCAGGGCTCGAGGAACCAGGCGGGTTGGGTGTTGCGTTGGAGCAGGTCGGCGTAGGCGACCCGGAGGGGCACGTCGACCGACTGGCCGATCTGGCCCGGGCCGGCCCCAAAGGCAATGTCCACCCATTGCGGCTGGTCGATCTGCACCAACAGCAGCTGGGCTCGGATGCGGTCCATGACAATGCGGACCTCCTCCACCTTGCAGCGGGGCAGGAAGAGCAGGAACAGCCGCTCGTCGTAGCGACCGACGATGTCTCGCTGGCGCAGCGTGTCTCGCAGCACCGACGCGAAAAGGCGCAGCTCGATCTCGTCGAAGGATGCCGTCACTGAGACGTTGACCATCCCGCCGGGGGTGGTCATGGCCCGCATGGGATGGCACACCACCACCGTGAAGGTCTTGAAATCGGTGGCCCGCAGCTCGATGTCGGCCCGCATGGCTTCCGCCAGAGGCAACCCGGTGATGGGATCGGTGAAGCCAGGGGGCAGCTCGGCTTGGGGCAGGGGGTCGTTCGTGCCGCGCTCGTCCTCGGGCAGAAAGTCCTCGCGGCGTCGCTTAGGCACCTTGGCTACCTCGTCGGCCAGGTCGGCGTGCGGCGGAGCCCACAGCTCGCGAACGGAGGGCGTGGGCACGGTGAGAGGTTCGGCGACGTCCACGCTGCCGGCCCGCGCCGGTACCGCAGCGGACCGCATGGCGGGGCTGGGTTGGGAGGGCGCGGCGGTAGGGGCGGCCACCCCAGATTGGCTGGGAGGGGCTGGCTGGTCGGTCCGGTGCTCCGGCGTCGCCGGGCTTGCCTCGGCGCCTTCGACTCGGGGGGGGTCGGGGGCGACGGGGGCCGGTGCGGGGGTGGGTGCGAGTGTCCTGATGGCTGGGGTCTCGCGGTCGAATAGCGAGCCGGTCGGGGCCGGGCTGACTGGGCCCAACTTGGCCCGGGTTCGGCGGTTGCTCAGCGCGGCACCGACCAAAACACCGATACCTACGCCGAAGGCGGCTACCAGAACAAGCAGGATTGCAATCATCGACGGACCTCGCCACATCCGGTGTCGACCTGGCCGCCACGGCCAACTGGGGCGAGCCGGCCAGGATCGCGGCCGACTACTGGACTTGGGCGCCGCGGGGCGGTGCCGGAGAAAGCGAGCAGGGAAAAGAGCGCCACGTCGTTGGTGATCGACCGACGCCGCGCTCAACTTGAGCCCGGCCGTCCTCGACCCGCTGCTGGTTCGGGGCCAACGGCACTGACCCGCCTCAGAGTTAGCGGGTTCGATGACTGCGCTCAGTCCGATAACGTGATGGATTCTGTGTCAAGGACCGATGTCGGTGCCGGGCGAGTCGCAACGAATCGACGTCGATTCGCCGCGATCACGGGCGGTCAAGCGAGCCAGGGGAGTCACGTTGATCGAGGAACGGACCTACGACGCGAAGAAGCGCTTCGACGTGGTCGGTGTGGGCAATGCCATCGTGGACGTGATCGCCCACGTCGGCGATGACTTCATCGAGATCAACCGGCTCAGCCGGGGCGCCATGACTCTCATCGATGCGGCCAAGGCCACCCAGCTGTACTCGGCCATGCCCGCCGCCATTGAGGCATCGGGTGGCTCTGCGGCTAACACCATGGCAGGGGTGGCCGGTTTCGGCGGTACCGTGGCTTATATCGGCAAGGTTCGCCAAGACCAGCTGGGCGAGGTCTTCCGCCACGACATCCGCGCCGCGGGGGTGGAATACGCCCAGCCGCTGGCCGAAGCAGGGCCTCCCACCGCCCGCTGTTTGATTCTGGTCACTCCCGACGCCGAGCGGACCATGAACACCTTCTTGGGCATTTCCAGCCTGTTGGAGCCCGACGATGTGGACGATGAGCTGGTGGCGGCCGGTCGGATCATCTACTGCGAGGGTTACTTGTGGGACGTGGACTCGGCCAAGGCGGCCATCCGCAAGGCCATGAAGATCGGCAAGGCCAACGGGGCCAAGGTGGCCCTCACCCTGTCCGACACGTTCTGTGTCGACCGCCATCGGGCGGAGTTCTTGGGGCTGGTCGAAAACGACGTCGACATCGTGTTCGCCAACGAGTCCGAGATCTGCGCGCTCTATGAGACCGCCGACGTGGACCGCGCCATCGCCGCCGTTCGTGGCCACGCCGAGGTCACCTGCGTGACCCGCAGTGCTAAGGGCTCGGTGCTGGTCACCGCCGATGGGGTGCAGGATGTGCCTGCTTGGTCCACAGGCCGGGTGGTGGACTCCACCGGCGCCGGTGATCTGTTCGCAGCCGGTTTCCTGTACGGCTACACCTCCGGCCGTGACCTTTTTACGTCGGCCTGGTTCGGTTCGGTGGCGGCGGGGGAATGCATCAGCCACACCGGCCCCCGTCCCGAGCGCTCCCTGGCCGAGCTGATTCTGCAGCATCCTGCCTTCAAGCCCTGACCCTGTCCTGATCTTCGGACCCGTCCCTTGAGCTCCCTGGCGGTAGCGAGCGGGGAGATTACGCAGGCAGCGGGGGGGTTTTGGTGGCTGGCGCGGCCGCCACTGCTTCGGCTGTGGTCTCGATGCCGCCACGGCTCTTTTGGGTCAGGCGTACGGTGACCTCGGTGTCCAGGGCGCAGGCCAGGTCCCTGGCAATGCGGGCCACCAGGTGCTCAGCGAAGATGGGCTCGTCGCGGAAGGTGAGTAGGTAGAGCTTCAAGGACTTCGATTCCAAGCAGCGGCCCCGCGGACGGTAGCGAACCGACCAGCGATACCAATCGGGCTGGAGTCCCGCCACGGCCGGGCAAAGGGCGCTCAGCTCGTCCCCGGTCAGCTCCACCCAGGTCTGGGCGGGGTCGCTGGGAAAGGTGTCGAGCTGGCCGTATTCTTCGGCCGGCACACTGCGACCGAGCAGCGCGGGCCTCGAATGAGGAAGGGGGGGTTGAGTCTGGCCGCTGCGGGGCTGGGGCTGGGTGCTGGGCGGGGGGCTCACAGCTGCGCCCGTCCTCGCTCCACAATGGCCTGGCGACGGGCCTCGACCTGGGTGAGATCCATGCGTTCAGCGGCCCACTGGCGGCCCATGCGGTGTTCCACCTGCCAACCTTCTGCGGGGGAGACGGCGGTGACCGCGTCGTAGGTGGCCTTCATGCGGGCCACGCCAGGCTGGTCGTTGCCGACGATGTCGGCGGCCAGGCGCCGACAGAAGCCCAGCAACTCCTCGTGTTCCACCACGTGGTTGACCAGCCCCCAGGCCAGGGCGTCGGTGGCGTTGAGGAAGTTGCCCGAGTAAGACAGCTGGCGGGCTCGGCGCACCCCGACGGCCTCGGCCAGCAACACCGTCAGACCCCAACCGGGCATCACCCCCACCCTGGCGTGGGTGTCCGCGAAGCGGGCCCTTTGGGAGGCGATGAGAAAATCGCAGTTGAGCGCCACCTCGAAGCCGCCGGTGATGGCCACGCCATTGACCGCCCCGATGATCGGTTTGGAAATGGGAGCCCAGGGCCCGCCCAGCCCGGTGTCGGCCAGCCGCGATCCCGGGGCGCCCAGCTCTTTGAGGTCCAGGCCGGCGCAGAAGGCGGGATCGGCTCCGGTGAGGATGACCACGTCGACTTCGGGATCCGCGTCAGCCCTGGCCATGACGGCGGAGAGTTCCTTGCGCAGGGCGCTGGAGAGAGCATTGCGAGCTTCTGGTCGGTTCAGGGTGATGGTGCCCACCCGCTCGGCCACTTCATAACGCACCGTCGGAGGGCCAGGCAGGGCTTCGGTCATGGGGTGTCTTCGTCCTCCTCGTCGGGCGGTAGGTACTCCAAGTCGAGATCGCCCAGGCGGACCAGCGTTGAGGTCACCCACCCGCCGATGGAGGCGAAGTGCTCGTCGAGCATGGCCGGGTCGGTGAGGGTGGCCTCGTCAAACTCGTAGATGCCTTCGTAGCTGAACTCGATGGCGTGTTCTGGCTCCTCAAGATCACCGTCGTAGGCGATCTCGATCCGGGGTCCGGATCGGGCGAGGCGGCCCTTGCCCAGGGGCGAACTCTCCAGCGGCAGGATGGCTTGCACCGCCAGGGGCTGAGGTTGATGGCGCAAACGTTGGATGCGCAGCACGATCTCGGCGGAGATACGGGGGACGTCACCGGAGGACTCGCCCAGCCGCCAGCTGCGATAGGTCGACTGCGACCAGGTCGACCACTCCAGCAGGATGTCGGCTTGCACCCGGGGGGGAACGCCCTCGCCGGGCAAGCTGTAGGAGGTTTGCCAGGACAAATCGCCCAGCAGCACGTCGGCGTGGAACCGCTCCTCGACGATGAGCGGTTCAAGCAGGGCCGCCTCGAGCGCCTCGCGAAGGGCGGCGATGGCGTCGGTGAAGACGTGATCGAGCATTGGCTCGGGGATGCTACCGGCGCACGCCCGGGAATGATCGGGTGGTCGCCATCGCCGCCGCGCCCGGCTCGATCGACGCCGTTAAAATCGCCCGATGGCCTCGAGCAGACCGCCCTCCCGTGATGCCGACCGGCCGTTGCTGGCCGACCGGGCGTTGCTGGCCGACCGGGCGTTGCTGGCGGACCAGGTGCAGGCGTGGTTGGCTCACGACCCCGATCCCGACACCCGGGCCGAGTTGGAGGCGCTGCGGGCAGCGCATGACTGGGTGCAGCTGGCCGAACGTTTTGCCGGTCGACTCAGTTTCGGTACGGCCGGATTGCGGGCCGAGCTGGGGGCGGGTCCTCTGCGCATGAACCAACTGGTGGTCCGCCAGGCCGCCGCGGGGTTGGTGCGGTATCTGGCCGATCAGGGCCAGAGCCAGCCCTTGGTGGTCATCGGGTTCGATGCTCGCCACAAGTCCGAACGATTCGCCCTGGACAGCGCCGCGGTGGTAGCCGCGGCCGGGGGCAGGGCAGTGCTGTTCGAAACCTTCGGGCCGACCCCGCTGCTGGCCTTCGCCGTGCGCCGGTTGGGCGCCGACGCCGGGGTCATGGTGACGGCCAGCCATAACCCGCCGGCCGACAACGGTTACAAGGTCTATCTGGGTGACGGCGCCCAGATCGTGGCCCCTGTCGACGCCGAGATCGCCGCCCGGATCGCCGAGGTGGGCCTGGAGGTGGCGGTGGCAGTGGCTGCGCAGGGCCCCGTCGGGGGGTCTATTTCGATCATGGATCCGGAGGTTCAGGACGCCTACATCGAAACGGTGCAGGGCCAACTGGCTGTACCCCCATCGGGGCCCGCCCTGGCCGCTCGGGTGGCGCTGCGGGTGGCCTATACCCCCTTGCACGGGGTGGGGGCAGCGCTGGTCCAACAGGTTTTCGCCGCCGCCGGCTTCGCCCCGCTGCACCTCGTGGCCGAACAGGCGGACCCCGACCCCGACTTCCCCACCTTGGCCTTCCCCAACCCGGAGGAGCCGGGCGCTTTGGATCTCGGGCTGGCCTTGGCCCGCCAGGTACAGGCCGATGTGCTGTTGGCTAACGACCCCGATGCGGACCGGCTGGGGGTGGCGGTGCCCGATCCCGGGGACCTCGCCGGCCGTGCTGCTGAGCCGGGGGGCGCCTGGCGAACCCTGCGAGGAGACGAGATCGGGGTGTTGTTGGCCGATCACCTGCTGCGCCACCGACCCGGTGGTTCGGAACGCCTGGTGGTGACCACCGTGGTGTCCTCTCGCTTGCTCGCTCGCATGGCCGAGCACCATGGCGTGCACTACGCGGAGACCCTGACCGGCTTCAAGTGGATCGTACGCCCCGGTATGGCCAGACCCGACTGGGAGTTCGTCTTCGGCTACGAGGAGGCGCTGGGCTACTCGGTGGGATCAGCTGTCCGGGACAAAGACGGTATCGCCGCCGCGGTGGTCTTTGCCGAGCTGGTGGCCACCTTGGGGGCCGAAGGCTCCTCCGTGCCGGAACGATTGGAGGCGCTGGCCCGTCAGTTCGGTCTGCACAAGACCCTGAGCTGGTCCAAGCGCTTCGACGCGCTCCCGGCCAACCCAGACCGTCGCGGTGGGGTGGGGGCGGGCGCGGGCGCAGCGGCGATGGCGTCGTTGCGATCGTCGCCGGCGCCGTCCGTCGGTGGTGTTGTGGTGGGGTCCATTGAGGACCTGGCCCAACGCCCGGGGGTGCAGGCCTCCGACACGCTTATCTGGCATCTGGCCGATGGCGCCCGGGTGGTGTTCCGGCCCAGTGGGACTGAGCCCAAGCTCAAGATTTACCTGGAGGTGGTCGAGCGGCTGGGACCCTCGCGCCCGTACATCGACGCCGTCACCACCGCCCAGAAACGCCTGGCCGCCCTCCGGTCCGACTTGGAGCAACGCCTCGGCGCCCAGTGACCCAGTACCCCGGTGCGGCTGGCTTGACCGAGTGCGTGCCCGCGACCTGCTGGGCAGTGGGGAGCCCGGTAGGGTGCGGCGGGGCGTGGCCCCGTGCGGTGAACCGTGGGGGCAGGCCGACCGTGGGAGCGCTAGCGAGCCGGTCGGGGATGGGGGAGGCGCCGCAGGCGCCGCCGGGGGCGCAGCCCCCGAACGAATACGGCGCCCAGTGACCCAGTGCCCTAATACGCCCCGAACTGACGGTCGCCGGCGTCGCCCAAACCGGGCACGATGTAGCCGACCTCGTTGAGGTGGCTGTCGGTGGCGGCGGTGACCACGCGGACGTGGCTGAACCCGGCCTCGTCCAGCCGGGCTAGCCCCTCGGGCGCCACCAGCACGCACACGACGGTGACGGGTCCCGCCCCTGCTTGGGTGAGCAGCTCCAGGGTGGCCACCAGCGAACCGCCGGTGGCCAGCATTGGGTCCAGCACCAGGATCTCGCCTCCGGCGAGGTCTTCGGGCAGGGCGGTGAGATAGGAGTCGGGCAACAGGGTGGTCTCGTCTCGCTTCAGACCCACAAACCCGACCTGGGCCTCGCTCAGCAGCTGCAACGCCCCTGGCAGCATGCCCAACCCGGCTCGTAACACCGGCACGATGCGGGGGGTGGCCGTCACCCGCTGGGCGCTGGATGCTGCCACGGGAGTGCGGACGGTGAAGGTTTGCACCGGAAGCTGCCGGGTCGCCTCGTAGACAAGAAGATGGGACAGCTCCGACAGGGCGGTGCGAAAGAGGCTGTTGGGGGTGGCGGCGTCGCGTAAAAGGCCGAGGCGATGGGCAACGAGGGGATGGTCGACCTCAATGACGACGGGCATGGCCTGGTTCTAGCCCACCACGAGAGGTCACCGGTAGGCGACGAATCCACACCGAACACCGCTCCCAGACCCTCGGAAACGGCCTGTCGAGGGAGCCAACGCCAGCCATAGGTACATCGTCCTCCTTTGTCCTCGGGAAAGCGGCCTCGCCGTCTCAAGCAATGGGATGGCAGCGCCGTACAGATGCATGACCGGACAAGGAAGTCTGGTCGACCTCAGGTACATCAAGGAGGATCACCATGGGTCTGCGCATCAATCAGAACACAATGGCGGTTTCGGCTCACCGGAACTTGACCATCAACGACGGCATGTTGAACAAGTCGATGGAGAAACTCTCCAGCGGCTTCCGGATCAACCGGGCCGCG
>JANPEN010000312.1:0-1796 GCA_031422955.1 Acidimicrobiia bacterium | reverse complement strand
CTCGTCGAGCGCGGCTCGCATCTCCGCCTCGGAGGCGACGTTGTCCCAGCGGTGCGTGACGATCCCGTCGCGCCCGACGAGGAACACCCACGGCTCGCTCCCGTCGCTGCCGTTATCGGGCACCACCCACCCGCTGATGGCGGGGTTCAGGCGGTTCGCCTCGTAGTCCTCCCACACCTCCAGGTGCACGAAGCTCGCGTCGCTCGGGTGCTCGCGGGCCAGCTGCTGGACGGCGTCGGTGATCGGCCCGCAGAACCGGCTGACGCAGTAGACGGGGGTGGAGACCACCACCATCGTGGGCCGCCCGGCGGCGATGGCGTCCGCGATCGTCGTGGCGTGAAGCTCGGGGTCCGGCACGACTCCGTCCGCCCCGGCGCGCGAGTCAATCGCCGCTGGTGCGACCCCGCTGGTTCCGGGAAGCGGGTTGGCGGTGCGCGGTGCGGCCTCGCCCACGGCCAGCACAGCGTGATCCGCGGCGACGGTGAACATTGCTGTCGCCGTCTCGTCCTTCCCGTCCACCATGATGCGCACAGCGACCTCCCAGTAACCGGGAGCGTCGAAGCGCACGTCATGCGCCGCGTACACCCCGGTCCGGTCGCCGGGGCCCACCACCCGAGCCCTCGGCGGAGGATCCGCCACCTCCTGACCGGGCAACGGCAGCCACGACGCCTCCGCGGTCGGCCCGGCGGTGGGCGGCCCGCTGGCGTCACGCTCGCCGAGGTAGGTGAACGCGAAGGTGGCCGTGCCGAAGCTGACCACCTGGGCGTCGGCTGTGAGCAGACCGATGATGACCCGCGGGTTGTCCCCCACGACCACGTCGAAGCTGGCGAAGTGCGCGACCAGCTCGGAGGAGCCGTCCGCACCTATAGCGGTGCTACCCCCGCTCGCGCCCCCGCACGCAGCGAGGATGAGCGCCACCGCGAGCAGCACCAGACCCAAGACCAGTGATCGCCGCATCAGGTTGAAGCTATCGCCAGCGACGCCCCGTCTTGGCAGTCTGCCTTCTCGCCGAAGGCTCGGGGTATTTGACCCCACCGGCAGCGGAGCGCTGTTGCCCTCTAAACTTGATCCTCGGGAGTACGCCGCGAGCTGGGTTTGGGGTTTTGCCCGGCCTTGGGCCTGTGAAGATTACCAGGTCAGGTGTGGCTTGGTCGGCGTGCATCGCGTTTGTGTAGGTGATCTTCGTGAACTATCGGGCGGTATCTGTGCCGCTGTAGTTGCGGTCTCGTCGCGGCTCGGAGTCCCCTGGCTGCCTGGGTGCTCGGGAACGCGACGTCGGTGTGCACTCCTGGGTTGGGGCGTAGTCTCCGGTGCGTGGTTCGCCCGTTGGGGACTGTGACTTTTATGTTCACGGATGTCGAGGGTTCGACGCGCCGTTGGGAGGCGGATCCCGGGGCGATGCGTTCGGCGTTGGCTGCCCATGACGCGGTGCTGCGGACCGCGGTCGAGGGCCACGGCGGTTGGTTGTTTAAGCACACCGGTGATGGGGTGTGCGCGGCGTTCTCCGCGGCTGGCGACGCGGTCGCGGCGGCGGTCGACGCGCAGCTGGCGTTGGGGTTGCCGGTGCGGATGGGGATTGCTACGGGTGAGGCGGAGTTGCGGGGGGATGACTATTTCGGGCCGGCGTTGAATCGGGCGGCGCGGGTGATGGCGGCGGGTCACGGCGGCCAGATCCTGGTCGCTAATTCCACCGCGGCGTTGGTGTCCGGTGTCGGGCTGGTCGATCTGGGTGAGCGACGGCTACGCGACCTCTCGGGCGCGGAGCATCTCTTCCAGGTGCGGGCGGCGGGGTTGAC
>JANPEN010000311.1:0-5188 GCA_031422955.1 Acidimicrobiia bacterium | reverse complement strand
CCCCAGCGGCGGTGCTGGGCCGGTTCGCACGACCAGGCCAAGTGGCCCAACGCTTGGCCCAGGGTTTCGATGACCAGCCCCTCGATGCTCGTCCTCCGCCGGTGGACCTTTCGGTGACGATGGAGCTGGACCCGCCGGTCGAACGCATCGACCAGGCCGCTTTCGCGGCCAAGTCCCTGGCCGATCGGCTCTGGAGCGTGCTCGATGACGCCGGTTGGAGCTGTCTGCGCCTGGCGGTGGAGGCAGAGACCGAGCACGGCGAGCAGTTGCTGCGGCTGTGGCGCCACGAGGGGGGACTGACCCCGGGCGCGATGGCCGAACGGGTGCGTTGGCAGCTGGAGGGTTGGCTCACCGACAGCCCCGCCCACCAGCGGACAGGCGGGTTGACCCGTCTGTCCCTGGTGCCCGACCAGGTCCTTCCCGCCCGCGGTCGCCAACTGGGCTTTTGGGGCGGTCAGGGCGAGGCGGCCAGCCGGGCGGCCAGGGCGGCCAGCCGGGTGGCGGCACTGCTGGGTTCCGAAGCGGTGCAGGTGGTGCAGCGCAGGGGCGGTCGTGGTCCTGGGGAGCGGTTCTGCCTGCTGGCCGCCACCGCGGTGGACCTCGTCGAACGGGCTAACCAACCTCTGGCTCCGCTAGCGGTACCGTGGCCAGGGCGTTTACCCATCCCCTCACCAGCCATGGTCTGGGATGACAAGGGTCTTCCGCACGCCCGGCTGCAGGATGGAACCGGGGCCCCGGTGCGGGTCAGTGGTCGGGGCGAACTCGGCCATGACCCTTATGTGTTGTGGGTGCAGGGCTGGTCCGACCCGGTGGTGGTGGCGGCTTGGTCGGGGCCATGGCCGGTGGAGGAACGTTGGTGGGACGGGGCCAACCATCGCCGCTTGGCCCGACTGCAGATCGTCCTGGAGGACGGCAGCGCCTGGTTGTTGGTGCTGCAAGGGGGGCAGTGGTGGGTAGGCGCCCGCTATGACTAGCGGTCCTTCTCGCGTAGTGGTGGGCGAAAAGCCTAGATCGGCAGGGCTGGGGCTGCGGTACGTCTGGACGCTGTACGCGAGATGGTCGGTCCTTCGATCCCGAACGTCTCGAAGCGTCGGTTCACCGGCATCTTCGCCAGGATGCTCGGTGCCGACGCGTCGTACACGGAGCCAGTCTTACACCCGTAGCAGCGCTCCAGCTCAGGGCTCGGTCGACGTAGCCACGGCCAACCTGCCTACTATCGCCGGTCAACGCATATCCGCACTGCGTGACGGCCCGGTAGGGCTGTCACCTGACCGCCCGCAAGGAGCCTGAGCATGGCCTTGGAACTGCCCCCGTTGCCCTACGCCTATGACGCCCTCGAAGCCGCCATCGACGAGGAGACGGTGCACATCCACCACGATCTGCACCACAACGCCTACGTCAACAACGCCAACGCGGCGTTGAAGGACCATGCCGAGTGGGCCGACAAGTCCGCAGAAGAGCTGATCCGCAACCTCGCCGCTGTCCCCGAGGCGATCCGCGGCCCGGTGCGCAACAACGTTGGTGGGGTGTGGAACCACACCATGTACTGGGAGATGATGGGCCCCAACGGCGGCGGTGCCCCCACCGGCGAGCTGGGTGACGCCATCACCTCCACCTTCGAGTCCTTCGACAACTTCAAGACCCTGTTCAACGACGGCGGGATCAAGCGCTTCGGTTCGGGCTGGGTCTGGTTGGTCATGGCCAAGGGCGGCAAGATCGAGGTCATCTCCACCCCCAACCAGGACAACCCCATGACCGACGGTCTCGAGCCGATCATGGTCAACGATGTGTGGGAACACGCGTACTACCTGCGCTACCGCAACCGTCGCCCCGAGTATCTGGGCGCCTGGTGGAGCGTGGTGAACTGGGACAACATCGCCGCCCGCTACAACGCCGCCAAAGCCAAGTTGGCCTGACGCCTGATCTGGATCACGGTGCCAGGCAACTAAAACGGCAAAACGGCCCGGATTCGGTTGCCATCGAACACATGTTCTGCGATCATGTGTTCGATGGGTTTCGGCAATCCCCCTGTTCCTTGGTCAGAGATCGAGCGAAGGCTGTCCGATGGGCGCGCCGCGGGGCCAGGGGCAGGGCGGTTCCCTCACGCCGAGGGGGGAGACAGCCCTGCCTGGTCTCGCACCCGGGCTCCCTACGAACCGGCCCCCGCCCCCGCCCCGCTTCCAGCCTCTGCCGGCCAGGGGGAGGCAGAGGGGGAGGCGGCCTATGCCGAGCTGCACTGCCATTCCAACTTCTCCTTCCTCGACGGTGCCTCCCACCCCGAGGAGCTGGTGGAAGAGGCCGTACGGTTGGGCCTGGCCGGCTTGGCCCTCACCGATCATGATGGCTTCTACGGGGTGGTTCGCTTCGCCGAGGCGGCCAGGGCCCACGGCCTGTCCACCGTGTTCGGCGCCGAGCTGTCCTTGGGCCTGGGCCGCCCTCAAGCTGGCCAGGCCGACCCCGAGGGCGAGCACCTGGTGGTGTTGGCCCGTGGCCCCCAGGGCTACGCCCGCCTGGCCCGAGCCATCACCACCGCTCAGATGGCGGGGGAGAAGGGCGCCCCTCGTATCGGGCTGAGCCAGCTCGGGGAGCTCGCCCAAGATAACCCCTGGGTCGTGCTCACCGGCTGTCGCAAAGGGTCCGTGCCCAAGGCCTTGGTCGATGCCGGCCCCGCCGCGGCCGCGGCGCGGCTGGCTCAGCTAGTGGATCACTTCGGAGCGGCCAACGTGGTGGTGGAGCTGTGGGACCACGCCGATCCCCTCGACAGCGTCCGCAACGACGCCATGGTCCGCCTGGCCGACCGTTTCGGGCTCGACGCGGTGGCCACCAACAACGTGCATTATGCCCATCCCTCCCGGCGCCCGCTGGCCACTGCCTTGGCCGCGGTGCGTTCCCGCCGGGCCCTGGATGAGATCGAAGGCTGGTTGCCGGCTTGTGCCAGCGCCCATCTGCGATCTCCCGCCGAGCAGCACCGCCGCTTCGCCCGCTACCCCGGAGTGGTGCAACGCGCCGCCGAGCTGGCCGCGGCCTGCGCCTTCGATCTGGCCCTGGTCGCTCCTCGCCTGCCCGACTTTCCCGTGCCGGCCGGCCACAGCGAGATGTCGTGGCTACGGGCCCTGAGCGAACGGGGAGCTACCGCTCGGTATGGTCCGCGCCACGACGGGGCCAACGCCGCCGTTTACGCCCAGATTGATCACGAGCTGGCCCTGATCGAGCAACTCAACTTTCCTGGTTATTTCCTTACGGTGGGTGACATCGTAGAGTTCTGCCGTCAGGCCGACATCTATTGTCAGGGGCGTGGATCCGCGGCCAACAGCGTGGTCTGTTACGTGTTGGGCATCACCAAGGCGGACGCCTTTCACCTGGGCCTGCTCTTCGAACGGTTCCTGTCACCCGAGCGTGACGGCCCGCCCGACATTGATCTCGACATCGAGTCCGACCGTCGGGAAGAGGTCATCCAGTACGTTTATGAACGCTACGGACGCGATCGCACTGCCCAGGTGGCCAACGTCATCACTTACCGAGCCAAATCATCGGTCCGAGACATGGCCAAGGCCCTGGGCTTCGCTCCCGGCCAGCAAGATGCCTGGTCCAAGCAGGTCGATCGCTGGTCCAGCCTGGACGAACTGGCCAGTCCCACCGGTCTCCCTGACCACGATGTGCCTGAAGCGGTGTTGAGCCTGGCCCGTCAAGTGGAGAACTTTCCCCGCCATCTGGGTATCCATTCGGGGGGCATGGTCATCTGCGATCGTCCGGTGGTGGAGGTCTGCCCGGTGGAGTGGGCCCGCATGGAGAACCGTTCGGTGCTGCAGTGGGACAAAGACGATTGCGCGGCTACCGGCCTGGTCAAGTTCGACCTGCTCGGGCTGGGCATGCTCAGCGCGCTGCACTACGCCATCGATCTCATCGCCCAAGCCGGCGGGGAGCGTATCGATCTCGCCACCATCCCCCAAGACATGGCGGTCTACGACATGCTCTGCGCGGCGGACTCCATTGGGGTGTTCCAGGTGGAATCTCGGGCCCAGATGGCCACCCTGCCCCGGTTGCGGCCCCGCCACTTCTACGACCTGGTGGTGGAGGTGGCCCTTATCCGACCCGGCCCCATCCAAGGCGGATCGGTGCATCCCTACATTCGCCGTCGCAACGGTTTGGAGGAACCGACCTATCTACATCCTCTGTTGGAGCCGGCACTGAAGAAAACCCTGGGGGTGCCGCTGTTTCAGGAGCAGCTGATGCAGATCGCCATCGACGTGGCCGGCTTCAGCCCTTCCGAAGCAGACCAGCTGCGCCAGGCCATGGGCTCCAAACGCAGCCGTCAGCGCATGGAGCAACTGCATCTGCGGTTCATCTACGGGGCCGGGCAACGGGGGGTGAGCGCGGAGATTGCCGAGCAGATCTGGCTGAAGCTGGCCGCTTTCGCCAACTATGGCTTTCCCGAAAGCCATTCGGTCAGCTTCGCTTATCTGGTCTACGCCTCGGCCTGGCTCAAGTTGCATCATCCCGCCGCCTTCTGCGCGGCCTTGCTCAACGCCCAACCCATGGGTTTCTACAGCCCTCATTCACTGGTGCAGGACGCCCGCCGTCACGGGGTGGTGGTCCGCATCCCCGATGTGAACGCCTCGGCCCATACCGCCACCTTGGAAGTGGAGCCGGGCTCCACCGGCGGGCTGGCGGTACGGCTCAGCATCTCCTCGGTGCGTTCCCTGGGGGCGGCGCTGGCCGAGCGCATCGCCGCCGGGCGTCCCTACCGTGACCTTGAAGATGTGCGTCGTCGCAGCGGGGCCGGCCTGGCTGCCCTGGAGGCGTTGGCCACCGCGGGGGCCTTCGGCTGTTTCGGGCTGGAGCGGCGGGAGGCGTTGTGGGTGGCGGGGGCGGTAGCTCAGAGTGGCGATGATCGTCTGGCCGGCATCGTCACCGGTGATCGGGCCCCCCAACTTCCTGGTCTCAGCGACCAAGAGGAAGCGTTGGCCGATCTGTGGGCCACCGGGGTCAGCCCCGATGGTCATCCCACCCGCTTCCTCCGTCAGCAATTGCAGAACCTGGGGGTGGTGACTGCCATTGGACTGCTGGCGGTGGCCGGGGGAGCCAAGGTGAAGGTGGCGGGGGTGGTGACCCATCGCCAACGGCCCGCCACCGCGGGTGGCACCACCTTCCTCAACTTGGAGGACGAGACCGGCCTGATCAACATCGT
>JANPEN010000310.1:0-18912 GCA_031422955.1 Acidimicrobiia bacterium | reverse complement strand
GGACGGTCGCGGTCGACGTCGCCGCCAGCAACAGCGAGATGGCCGTGCAGGCGTGTTGATCAGCGCCTCGCTCGAGGTGTACCTCGAGCCGCTCGGCCAACTGCTCGACGTCGACGCCGAGCTCTGCAGCCACTTCGAGATCGACAGCACCGAGCGACTTACCGGCCTTCTTGCCGGCCCCGACGTTCGCGGTGAAGAAAAGCTCCGCCAACTACGCCACTGGATGGCCGGCCGCGGGGCCTTCGTCCACGCCTACGGCAACAGCACCGGCGACCGGGCCCTCCTCGCCGCCGCCGACCATCCGCACTCGGTTTAGCACGGCCCGTATGCGCATCCGCACCCGTTCCCGCCAGCTCCCGCTAGGACCTCGTGGATCGACGTTCTCACCTGACGGGCAGACCCTGCGCACCGTTGCCGGACCTCAGCCGGCAAGGTCGGACGGCACGTCAGCCAAGCGATGTCACCATGGCCTTCCCAGCGTACGCGGGTTAGCGGCGGCGTTGGTGCACTGGGTGGGCTACCCATGGCAAGGTCGGGCGACGCAGACATATGCATCGATCCTCGTCGCGAACGCGTTCTGGCTGCACCAAACGGACCGTTGGATCGCGGACGCCGCGTTGCGCAGCGCCAGCACCAACCTTGAACAGTTGAGCCGCGACCCCCTGACTTCTCTGCTCACCAGCGCGCTCTGGACCGACGTCGACGGTTGGCAATCAGTGCTGGTCCCGGCGGCTGCCGTCCTGCTCGTGTTCGCGCCGCTCGAGCGGCGCATCGGCACCTGGCGGTGGATCCTTGCGTTCGCCGCCGGCCATGTTGGCGCCACCCTGATCGCGCAGGGCGGGCTCGCCGTCGCGTGGCGAGCTGGGCTCCTCGACGCAGCAGTGAGCCACAGTGTCGACGTGGGCTGGAGCTACGGCGGCATGGCCCTGCTTGCCGTGCTGACCTACCTGCTGCCGACCGGGCGACGGCTCCCCTTTGCCGCGCTCGTCGTCGCGGCACAGCTTCTTGCACTGCCCCACCCAACCTTCACGGACTTTGGACATCTCGCCGCCGTGATAATCGGTCTCGCCCTCGGGCCTTGGCTCACCCGGCCCCCGCACGGAATGAACGAAGACCCGGCGCGAGCTACCGGATTACCTGGACGGCGGGCAGTCGAGACGTCCGCGGCCGCCGAGTCAAACTGAACGTCGAACGGGACGCACCTCGCGGGAGAAGGCCTCGTGCTCCTGGGGCTGGTCGCCTTCGGGCATCGGCTGTTCGACCTGCAGCATCTCGTCGCCGCACTCGCAGGTATCGGCCTCATCGCCGTCCTGAACCGCCGTCGCAGGACGCAGCTGACATAGCAGCCAGCAGGAGCGTCGTAGAGCGATCGCGGTCACGCAAACGCGTCATCTAGCTCACCCCTCCGTCTAACGCAGGTCCGACAACACACGAACTCGAGACAGGTCATGCTTCACCCATGAAACACAAAAGCGACTTCAAGATCCACCCCCCCACATGGCATCACCACCCCGCGGTGCGGACCGGCCCGCGACTCACTCGGGGCGAACGGGCCGCCGACCACCTCCGCAACGGTATGGGATCATGGGGATTCGTATTCGGCGCGTTCGTGTTCCTCGCCGGATGGATGGTCGGTAACCGCAACATCGGCTTCGACAAGTACCCTTTCATTCTCCTCAACTTGATCCTGTCGTGTCTAGCGGCGATGCAAGGTGCCATCTTGCTGATAGCGGCCAAGAGAGAAGATCAGATCAGCAGCGAGCTCGCCCACCACGATTACGAAACCAACCTCGAGGCCGATCTCATCGTCAAAGAGATCCAGGTACTGACCCGCGAGATTCATGCACACACAGTCCAAGGCTCAACAGCATCCACGGTCGATTGATGAGCAGTGATCATCACGCCCAGACCGTCGACACCATCGAGGATCCAACTACCGTTCGCCACCGGACGGGTTGGTTGAAGCCAGCACCCAAGGCCGACTTGAGCGTGCACGTCTTCACCTTGTAGGCCACACTCGTTGGCGGGTGCTTGACCATCATCGGCATCACGCGGATCAATACAATCTTCAGCCCGGCTACTGCACCATCGCCGAGGAAGTGCTAGCTGTCGATTCCTTGTCCTTCCTAGCCGCAGGCCTTCTCGCCTGCCTCCCCTCGCGCTTCGAGTCGTATCCGTGCCAAACACTTCGAGGCGCACGCCGATCGGTTGTTCATACTCGGAATCGAAACTCTGTGCTTCGCCTGTGGCCTCATCGCCTTCTCGTTCCTCTGACCTAGATCCGACTGCTGTCCGTTCAGGACCAACTGTGCTCCCTCCGCCGCCCACACCACCGGTATTGAAGGCGACCATGAACATCGAACATCCGGCTCTGACAGCCGAGTGCATCAACGAACGGTTTCTATGGATCCTGTTCCTTGGAGCATTCACCGGTTTTTGGCTGGACTACGCCCTCGTGACGCGGGGCACCACCGGAGCTTTGGATGTTCGCGTGATGCTGTGGACTCACGCGAGAACCTCGCCTTGGCTCGACCGCGTGTTCAACGTCATCACGAACACGGGCGGCGTCGGACGTACGATTCCAGTTGTACTCGTCGGAGGCTTCTTTCTCGCCACCAAGCGTCGACTCGAAGCGGGCACTTTGGTGGGAGCAGCGGTGATCGGTCAATCATTGACCTATGCCGTCAAGGCGCTCGTCAGCCGCGACCGACCCAACCTGTTCTACGTGCCCAACATGCCCACCGACACGAGCTTTCCGAGCGGACACGCACTGGGATCGACGATCCTCTACGGACTCTTCGCGGTTTGGTTGTGGCAAGGCGGACACAGAGGACCGGCCACGTTTCTGTGGGTGTGGATCGCACTGGTGTCCTTCAGCCGGGTCTACGTCGGTGTGCACCACCCGACCGATGTCATCGCTTCGGTCTGCCTCGGCCTCGCGTTTTTGGCAGCGACCTTGCTGATCTACGGCCGAATGAGGATGGGCCAGCTCGCATGACGAAACGCGTCAACATCATCCTCAACCCGGCGTCCGGCAAGGACCTGCCCGTGCTGAGTATCCTCAACACCGCGTTCGGCCGCGACATCGACTGGGACATCTCCGTCACCCACCAATCAGGCGACGCGCGGCGCTACACCGAACTGGCGGTCGCCGACGGCGCCGACATCGTCGCTACCTACGGTGGCGATGGGACGGTCAGCGAGGTTGCTTCAGTCCTTGCCGGAGGTGACGTACCACTCGCGATCCTGTCGGGTGGCACCGGCAACGGTGTGGCCCGGTTCATGAGCCTGCCGCTCGAGCTCCACCGCGCCGCTGCGCTGCTCTGCGGAGACTACCGCATCAAGCACATCGACCTCGGGCGAATGAACAACCACACGTTCATCCTCCGCGGCGACATCGGATTCATGGCCCAAGCCGGCGCCGAGACGACACGAGCGGCCAAAGACCACTTGGGCAAATGGGCCTATGTCGTATCCGCCCTCCGGCATCATGCGCTTCTCAAGCCCACACGCTATGAGATGGTCATCGACGGTAAAGAACTCGAAATGGACGCCGTCATGGCAATGGTCGTCAACATCTGCGCGGTTGCCTTCGGACACAAACCCTTCATCCATGACGTCACACCCGATGATGGTCTGCTCGACCTGCTCGTGCTCGCCCGCAACGACGTCGCCGCACTCACCGAAGTCGCCAGCAGCGTAGTGTTCGGCAGTCGCTCACCGATGTTGCACTGGAAGATCCAACGAGCGGAGATCAGCACGGCATCAACACAACAGACAGCCATCGACGGCGAGCTCATCGAAGCCTCACACGTGGCGGTCGAGGTGCTCCCTGCGGCCATCAAGCTCATCGTTCCGAACGGATCCAGCGCCGAAACGCAAGGGCGGGACCGATGAACGACGTCGTCGCCGGACTCCATCCCTTTCATCTCCCACGCCTCAACGTGCGCTGGCTCAAACGCCTGGTACCACTCGTACTTCTTGGGCTCGCCGTCCACCTTCTCATCCCACAGATCACCGGGTTTTCGAGCACCTGGCAGACGTTGCGCGCGCTCAAGTGGTGGCTCGTCGCAGTCGCGTTCGTGATGCAATCCGGCAGCTACGCCGGCAGCGGCATCCTCCTGCACGGACTGGACCGCCTCGGTGGCGGGCGCCTCAACGTGATTCGCGGGATGATGATCACGCTCGCCTCCGGCGGCATCGGTCTCGTCGCTGCCGGCATCATCGGATCCTCGGCCGCGACTTACAGCTGGCTCCACGGCGCCGGTGACGACGGACAGGGCGCCGGTCTCGCGGCCACGCTCAAGCCGGTGTTCAACAACGCCCTCTTACTCGTCGTCGCAGTCTTCGCATCAATCCACCTCCTAATCCTCGGCGACCTCAGCACACCCGAAGCAATCGGATTCGCCACCATTGTGGCCATCCTCGCCACCATCATCGGTGGTCTCCTCTGGGGCGCGACGCACCCCACGCAACTGCATCGTCGGCTGAGCTCAGCCAGACACCGGTGGGCACGCCTGCGTCGCTCGACGAGCACCGATGACATGGACGAGCGCGTCCAAAACGACGTGAACAAGCTTCAGAACGCGTGGATCCTTCTGCGTACCGGCGGCTGGAAGCAGCCGCTGGTGGGCGCCGCGATCAACACCGTGTTCGACGCGGCGTCGCTCTATGTCCTGTTCATCGCTGCCGGCGATCGCATCAGCGTCGCCGCGCTTCTGACCGGCTACTCCATCGCACTACTGCTCGGCAAGGCTGCGTTCTTGCCCGGGGGTGTCGGTGTGGTCGAAGCCACCATGCTCACCATTTTTACGTCGCTCGGTGCCGAACATCCGGCAGCCGTTGTCGCGGTGCTCGCCTATAGGCTCCTGTCGTTCTGGATCCCCGCGCTACTCGGACTGCCGCTAGCCGTCTTCCTGCAGAGAACGACCCCGAAGTTGTTACAGTCCAAATGACCAAGTCACGGGCCTCGTGAGGTGACAGCCCCAGCTCGCAGAGCTTAGGGTGACGGAGCTGCGCAAGTGATGTGCGTGGCTCCATCGACTCTGGAGCCCAGTCGACCCCGTGATGGGTTTTGTGCAAGCGGGCTTTCGAGGAAGCCAAGACGACCCGAGGCTCAAGTACGTTGATTATTGCACGCGCAGGAACACCACCGCCCACCACGATGGATCCGTGTGACCTCACCGAGGCCGCGGGCCTGTCGGCTGCCGATACTTTGGCCCGCCTTGGCACGGGTGAGGTGGGGCTCACGACCGCGGAGGCTGCCGCCCGTCGATCGAGGTTCGGGCCGAACGTGCTTGCCTCGCATCGCGTGACCGCTCTCGGTGTGCTGTGGCGTCAGCTGCGCAATCCGTTGCTCGCTTTGCTCCTCGCCGCGGCGGGCGTTTCGGTGGGCACCGGTGATGTGACCGACGGCGCGATCATTGCGGCGATCGTGCTGTTGAGCGTCGGACTGGGGTTCGTCAACGAATACCGCTCAGAGCTCGCCGTCGCAGCGTTGCATGCCAACATCCACCACGAAGCAGTGGTTTGGCGCGATGGAAAAGAGCAACGCCTCGACGTGGCTGACGTAGTACCGGGCGATGTCGTGCGTCTCCGGCTCGGCGAGCTCGTGCCGGCCGACGTGCGACTCATCGAGGTGAACGAGCTCGAGTGCGACGAAGCGGTGCTCACCGGAGAAGCACTGCCATCGCCCAAGTCGGTCGCTCCGGCCACGACGGACTCAGCGGTCGACCTTCCGTCATGCGCGTTCATGGGCACCGTCGTGCACCAAGGCTCCGGCCGAGCTGTCGTCGTCGCGACAGGATCCGCGACCGCGTTCGGCAAGATCGCCGTCGGCCTCGGCGAACGACGGGCCGAAACCGCGTTTCAAGTCGGTCTGCGCAGCTTCTCGCGGCTATTGGTACGCGTCGCTGCCTTATTGACGACTTCCATCTTCGTTATCAACGTCGTATTTTCACGCCCGTTGCTCGACGCTCTGTTGTTCTCTCTCGCGATCGCGATCGGTATCACTCCGCAGCTGCTGCCCGCGATCGTAAGCGTGAGCCTGTCGACCGGTTCGCGGGAACTGGCACGCAAGCGAGTATTGGTGAAACGGCTCGTCACCATCGAGGATCTCGGCAACATCGAGGTCCTGTTCACCGACAAGACGGGCACGCTCACCCATGGTGCGATCACCTTCGGTGCCGCGCTCGACGCGACCGGGGCATTTAGCACTACTCCGTTGCTGTTTGGCCTGTTGTGCAACGAGGCCACGATGACGGCGGCCGGACCGGTCGGTGGCAACGCCCTGGATGTTGCGCTGTGGCGCGCGCCCGAGTCGGCCGACCTCGCGGCGAACCAATTGGGGCCGTCGAGCTACGAACGACTCGGGCTACTGCCGTTCGACCACGAGCGTCAACTCTCCTCGGTCGCAGTGCGAGCACCCGACGGCAGCGCGTTGTTGGTGACCAAAGGCGCACCTGAGGTGATCCTCGCCCGCTGCGTCGACACATCAGCCGACGCGCAAGTCACGCTCGATCGGTTGTTCGCGGACGGCGCCAGAGTCGTCGCGGTCGCCACCCGCGATGCGGCCAGATTGATCAGCCCGGGTCCCGACGACGAACACGGCCTGCATTTCGTGGGGTTCCTCACCTTCGTCGACCGCCCCAAGGCCGATGCCGGGGAGTCGATCGCGAAGCTCAACCGCATCGGCATCGCCGTCAAGATCATCACCGGCGACAACGGCATCGTCGCCGCCAAGGTGTGTCGCGACATCGGGCTCCACGTCGAAGCAATCCTCGCCGGAAGCGACCTCGACCGTCTCGACGATGATGCGCTCGCCGCCGCGATCCCTCAGACGACCGTCTTCGCCCGGGTCAGCCCCGATCAAAAGGCCAGGATCATCAAGATCGCTCGCCGCACCGGCGTCGACGTCGCCTACATGGGCGACGGAGTGAACGATGCCGTCGCATTGCACGCAGCCGATGTCGGTATCTCCGTCGACTCGGGGGCCGACATCGCCAAAGACGCAGCCGACATCGTTTTGTTGGACAAGGACCTCGGCGTGCTTGCCGAGGGCGTGATGGAAGGTCGACGGATCTTCGCCAACACCCTCAAGTATGTGCTGATGGCTACGTCGTCGAATTTCGGGAACATGTTCAGCGCCGCGGGCGCCTCGCTGTTCCTTGGCTTCTTGCCGATGCTGCCCTCGCAGATATTGCTGAACAATCTCCTTTACGACGTCGGCCAGCTCGCGATACCGACCGATCGCGTCGACGACGAAGTGCTCGCTCGCCCCGCGGCATGGGACATCTCGTTTGTCCGGCGGTTCATGAGCGTGTTCGGGCCGATCAGCTCCATCTTCGACTTCGTGACGTTCTTCGTGATGCTCAAGATCCTCCACGCCAACCACAGCGAGTTCCAGAGCGGATGGTTCATCGAGTCCGTCGCCACCCAGGCCCTCGTGGTGTTCCTGATCCGCACCCGGCGCGTGCCGTTCTTCCGGAGCCGCCCGAGCCGGCTGATGCTGATCACACCGGTCGTGTGCGGGCTGATTGGTGGAGTCCTTCCCTTCAGTCCAGCGGCGCGGTTCCTCGGCTTTTCCACTCTACCGGCGAGCTTCTTTCTGATCCTCCTCACGATGACCGTCACGTACTTGAGCCTCGTCGAGTTCGCGAAGGGCCGCTTCTACGCACACGAGAGCCATTCATCAGAACCGCCGGCGGCGCATCACGGCCATCACCAACGTCACGTCGCGCGGCGGGCCGCACGCTTCACGCGCTACCCGCCGGTCACGTCGTCTGTCGCTGACGCTTCGGCGTTGGCGCTCGCCGCGGGCCACGAACCTCAATGAGGAACACGATGCAAGTGAAGTTAGGAATGGCAGCAGAATCAACCGACAAGGCGTATGGCCTAGCATCACGCTGCCCATACAACCCCCCAGCTCGCGGCACGTAGTCAGCCGGCAGGACAGACTCGCACCATCCGGCGGTGGTCAGCCGCGGACAGGTCCGTATACGACTGGAACCCGAGGTTCGCTAGCTCGAGCCCGAGGATCCGTCGAATCGACGTCGATTCGCCACTACGCCGGCCGAAAATAACCCAGGTAGAACCACTACCGCGCTCAGCGGTGGCTGAGGCGACGGACGGTCCTCCCGAGGTTGAACAGGGCGGAGGGCGGGCCGTTTCCTCGGGCGGCGGCGTCGCTCGTTTCCTCTAGACAACCCTGCACGCGCCGCACCGTGCGCCGATGGGTTCGACGGGCCACCACCACGCCCGCCGCCAGCGCCACCGGGGCGGCCACCAACCAAAGCGGCGAAAGCAGCACGGCACCCAGACCCACCCCGGCGGCGGCCACCGTGGCGATGGCACTACCAGTGGCGATGGCGCCGGCGCGGCTGTCCGACACGTCGGCCTGGAGGCACAGCGCGGCCGGGCCATCGCCCAGTTGGCCCACTGCGCTGCGCACCTCGCGCACCTTGCTCAAACCCCCCGCGCCGTGCATGGAACGCATGGCGCGACCGGCGGTGGCCACCGGATCGCGGCGCCGTCGGGCCACCACCACCTCGGCCCCGGCTTCGGACAGTCGCAGCAGGTGGCGGCGCTCGAGCCACTGGCCGCTCAGCCGGAATGCCTGAGCGGCGGGAACGGAGCAGGATCGAATCACCGTGATCCGGTTCGGGCCGACCAGGCGCTGGCCCAGCGGAGCCCGACCGCCGGTTACGCCAACGCGCCATTCGGCCAGGGCCATGGCTAGAGCCGAGGGTTGCACCCCGAGTTCAACCGCGGCCTCCTGCAGGGCGGAGTGGCTCAGCCCGCCCACAGGCCCTTCGGCCCGCTCCAGCTGCACCGCCCGGCGCAAGATCCGTTGCGCGTCGGGTAGATCGAGGCCTCCCGAGCCCGTCCCGCTGCCAGCATCTGCCATAGGCACCAGGGTAGGGCCCCCTCAGCCCCCGGCTCACCGTGACCCCCTCAACGCTGGTTGGTGCGTACCTCCCGAAAGGGCAGATCGGCATCGCCACCGGGCTCTTTGGGCAGGCCCAACACCCGCTCGCCCAGGATGTTGTGCTGGATCTCGTCGGTCCCTCCCGCGATGGACATGGCTGGAGTGGAGATGAGGACCTCGCTGACCATGCCATTTTGCGGGGTGTCCTCACCTACCAACATGCCGTGGGGGCCGACGATCTCGGTGTGGGCCCTGTGACACAGCCGAGCCAGCAGCGAGCCATTGAGCTTGGCCAAGGAGCCCTCGGGACCCGGCGGGCGTCCCGCCTGGCGCGCCGCTACCGTGCGCTGCACGGTCCACCGGTTGAGCCGCTCCTGGGTGGCGACCACCATGGCCGCCTGGCGCACCACCGGATCGTGAGCCTGACCGGTGGCCTCGGCCTGGGGGCCGATCAGGTCGGGCCGGCCGGCCCGCTGGGGATACCACGCATAGGTGGCGAAGTAGTCCGCCGCCTCCTGCGCCGCCTCGGTCACACAGCGGCCGGCGTCGAGCTTGCGGAACTTGGGCCGACGGGCGGTGTTGGCCCCGCGTTCGTGGGCCAAGGTGGTCAACGCAGCCGCCCAACCTGTGTCCCGGTCCCCAATGAGGTTGGCCGCGGGAACTCGGGCCTCGTCGAGGAAAACTTCGTTGAAGGTGCTGTAGCCGTTGGCCTGGCGCAACGGACGCACCTCGATGCCGGGTTGGCGCATGTCGATGGCGAAGAAGCTGATGCCCTTGTGTTTGGGAACATCCCAGTTGGTACGGGCCAGCAGGATGCCGTAGGCCGCCTTGTGGGCGCCGGAGTTCCACACCTTTTGGCCGGAGACGATCCATTCGTCACCATCAAGCTCGGCGCGGGTGGTCAGCCCGGCCAGGTCCGACCCGTTGCCCGGTTCGCTGAACAGCTGGCACCACTTGTGCTCGCCCGTGAGACAGGGACGCAAGAAGCGCTCCTTCACATCGTCGGAGCCGTGGGTCAAAATGGTGGGGGCAGCCAAGGACATGCCCACCCCGGCGGCCACGCCCACCGCGCCGATGCGGTTGAACTCCTCGCGCACCACTGCCTCGAGGGATCCGGCCAGATCCCGGCCGTACCATCGCGACGGCCAGGTCACGCAGGCCCAGCCGCTGTCGGCCAGCTTGTTACGCCATTCGACCACGCCCAACTGAGGATCCCAGTGCTCCTCGAGCCAGGCGCGAACCTCGGATCGGACGGTCTCGGTCTCCATGGCGCGGCATGGTAGTGGGATCTCCTTCCCCTCGTTTCGCAGTCGCTGCCACCCGCCGGGGGGTTAGGGTGGCCCGCCCTGTCCACGCTCGCCCGAGGAGCTACCCATGACCGTCATCTCCGGAGCCACATTGCTGGCACGAGAACTCAAGAAGCAGGGTGTCGAGTACCTCTTCGGCATCGTCGGCTTTCCGGTCGTCCCCATCGCGGTAGCGGCCCAGAAGGCGGGCATCACCTTCATCGGCATGCGGAACGAGCAGTCCGCCTCCTACGCCGCTCAGGCCGCTTCCTACCTGGTCGGTCGCCCCCAGGCCTGTCTGGTGGTATCGGGGCCAGGGGTCATCCACGCCCTGGCCGGTCTGGCCAACGCCCAGCAGAACTGTTGGCCAATGATCCTCATCGGCGGCGCCTCCGCCCAAGGACGCGACGGGATGGCCGACTTTCAAGAAGAACACCAGGTGGAGTTGTGCCGGCCCTACTGCAAATACTCGGTACGGGTCGAGGCGGTAAGCCGCATCCCCTACTTGGTCGAACAGGCAGTGCGTACCTCTTGGTATGGTAGGCCGGGAGCGGCCTTCTTGGACATGCCCGACGACGTCATCTTGGGCCGCATCGACGAGGACGAGGTTCCCGTCAGGGCCAGCGTGGATGAACCGCCGCGCTCCCTGGCCGACCCGTCCTCGGTGGCTGCCGCCCTCGAAACGCTCAAGGGCGCTAAGAATCCCCTCGTCATCGTAGGCAAGGGCATGGCCTGGTCGCGGGCTGAGAGCGAGGTGCGCCGCTTCATCGAGCATACCCAGCTTCCCTTCCTGGCCACCCCCATGGGCAAAGGCGTAGTGCCAGACGACCATCCCCTTTCCGTCGGCGGGGCCCGGTCCTTGGCCCTGCAGCAAGCCGATGCCATTCTGTTGTTGGGCGCCCGGCTGAACTGGATTCTTCATTTCGGTCTCCCGCCCCGCTTCAACCCCGACGTCAAGATGCTGCAGGTCGACATCTCCGCCGACCAGATCAGCCACAATGTCAAAGCCCACGCGGCCATGGTCGGAGACGGCAAGGCCGTCATGCAGCAATTCCTGCAATTGCTTGACTCACAGCCCTGGCAGTACGGCCCCGAGGCGGCCTTCCGGGGTGCGATCGCGGAGAAGATCGCAGAAAACGAGGCTGCGGTGGCGCCCCAGGTCGCCGCCGATGATGGGGCGGTGAACTATTACCGGGCCTTCCGTGACATCAAGGAGTTCCTCCGCGAGGATGACATCATCATCGGCGAGGGGGCGAACACCATGGACATCGGCCGCACCCAGATGGCCAACACCCACCCTCGCCATCGTCTCGACGCCGGCTCCTACGGCACCATGGGCATCGGCCTCGGCTTTGCTATCGCGGCCGCCGTCACCAACCCCGGCAAGCGCATTGTGGCGGTGCAGGGAGACTCCGCCTTCGGCTTTTCGGGGATGGAGTGCGAGACCATCTGTCGCTACAACCTGCCCATCACCATCATCGTGTTGAACAACAATGGCATCGGTGGGGGCCTGGCCGAGATGCCCCTCGACCGAGCCGCCCCGCCCAACATGTTGCTGCCGGGCGCCCGGTACGAAAAAGTGATGGAGGCCTTCGGTGGCAAGGGCTGGTATTGCACCCAGCCGGCCGAACTCAAACCCGCCTTGGAAGAAGCCGCTGCTTGGGGCGGGCCGGCCATCGTGCACTGCATGCTCGACATCACCGCCGGGCGCAAGCCCCAGGAGTTCGCCTGGAAGAGCTGAGCGAGCCACCGGCGCTTCATCGGCGGAGCCGAGGCCAACAAACGCGGGTCGCGGCAGCCGTTGACCCTGGGTAGGATGCCTCGTCGGACCGCGCCCCTGGCCAAAACCGCAGGCTCGGCCCCTCCCCTGCCATGGCTTCCCTGCATGTAGAGCTTCCCGACCGCCGCGTGGCCGGCGTCGTCGCGGCGTTGGCCACCGCCGCCGAGGCAGAGGGCGGTTTCGCTCATCTGGTCGGTGGTTGCGTGCGCGACGCGGCCCTGGGTCGACCCATCGCCGACGTCGACATTGAGGTGTTCGGCCTGCCAGTGGAACGGCTCAGCGCGCTGCTGGGCGACATAGCGCCCTTCAGCCTGGTCGGAGCCAGCTTTGGCGTGTTCAAGGTGCACGGCCTGCCCATTGACGTGTCGGTCCCCCGCCGGGAACGAAAGGTTGGCAAGGGCCATCGGGGTTTCGTGATCGACGCTGACCCTGGCTTGGATCCAGTGGAAGCAGCGGCGCGGCGCGATTTCACCATCAACGCCATCGCCTGGAACCCGCTCACCGGCGCGGTGGTCGACCCCTTCAACGGCCGCCAAGACCTGCAGCACCGGCTTCTGCGCCACACCAGTACCCAGTTCGCCGAAGACCCGCTGCGGGTACTGCGCGGTATGCAGTTCATCGCCCGCTTCGGCTTGACCGCGACATCGGAGACGGTAGCGCTGTGCCGCACGATCGAGCCGGAGGGGCTGGCCGCGGAGCGCCGATTCGACGAATGGCGCAAGCTGTTGCTGCGAGGCGCTCACATCGGTGCTGGCTTGCGCTTCTTAGAGGAAACGAACTGGTTGCGTTATACGCCCGAGCTCGACGCGCTCCGAGGCTGCCCCCAGGACCCGCAGTGGCACCCCGAAGGCGACGTGTGGGTGCACACCGGCCACGTGCTCGACGTGTTCGCCGAGGAGCGGATCCAAGACGAGTGGGAGGACCTGGTGGTCGGATTCGCTTGCCTCTGCCACGATCTCGGCAAGCCGGCCACCACCGCCTGGGTCGACGGGCGTTGGCGCTCACCCGGCCACGAAGAAGCGGGGCTGGATCCGACCCGGCAATTCCTGGCCGGGTTGACCAACCAGCAACGCCTGGCCGAAGAGGTCCTGCCCTTGGTGGCGGACCATCTCAAGCCTGACCAGCTCTACCAACAGGGGGCCGGCGCCTCCGCGGTGCGCCGCCTGGCCCGGCGGGTGGGGCGATTGGACCGGTTGGTGCGGGTGGCCAGCGCCGACCGCCAAGGCCGTCCACCCAGCCCTCGTGGCCCCTTCCCGGCCGCTACCTGGCTGCTGGATCTGGCCGACGATCTCGATGTGCGGGCCGCGCCTCCCCGCCCGTTGGTCCTCGGCCGGCACCTGATCGAGCTGGGCCTGCCCCCAGGACCTGCCTTCAAGCCGTTGCTGGACGCCTGCTTCGAGGCCCAACTCGATGGGCGGATCACCTCGGTGGCGGAGGGCCTAGCTCTCGTCCAAACCATGCAGCCGGGCCCCCCATCGAAGGAGGTCCCCTCGTCCTAGCCAACGCCACCATCAAATCTTCACGGAGTTTGCTCGGTCGTCGTGGGGGCGGAACATCAGGCTGAGGCGTGGACCTGCCCGAGCTTGTTTCGGCACCGAGTGATCGAACTCCTGCTGGCAACGACCGCCCATGACCAACAGATCACCCCAGCCGGCCGGAAAGGAGCGAGACCGGCCACCCCCTTTGGGCCGCAGCAAGAACGGGCGGGCGGCACCCAGCGAGACAATAGCTACGGTCGGTTCGGGCATCTGGCGAGCGACACGGTCACCGTGCCAGGCCACGCTGTCGGCACCGCCTCGGTACAAGTTCAGACTCAAGCAGTGCAGCGACTGGCGGTAACGCCGAGATAGCAACTGGGCCACCTCGTTGAGGTAGGGGTGCGGCCACGCCAAACCGGCTGGGTACCACGCGGTCAGGCGCGGCTCGTCGACCACCCGCTCGTACATCGGGCGGCGGTGCTGAGCCCAGGGAACTTGGGACACCAACGTCTCAAACATCTCCTCGGAGCCTTCCAGCCAGCCGGGCTGCTGGTCGACCCAGCTCTTTGGGCTCAAGGCCACCCGAGTGAGTCCGCCAAAGGCCGCATCGGCCTGTAACGGTCCCCGCCCGAAGAGCGGTCTGGCGTACAACTCGACCAAGGCGGACATGTCGCCACCGTAGCGTCCAGATGGACCATGGGCAAACGTTTGTTCGAGAAATCGTTCACCTGTGCTGACCCGGTTCGCTCAAGTCGCATCCGCCCTCCGTCAGGCCACCAGACGGGGTCGGTGACGTTGGGGCAACAGCGCTCGCGCCACCTGGTAAGCGGTGGGGCGATCGGCGGGAGGCTTGTGCAAACAGGCCTGCACGATGGGTAGCAGGGTGGGACCCACCCCGGAGAGGTCGGCCGTCTCGTGCACGATCCGATACAGCACCTCATCGGTCCGACCCGAACCGAACGGGAAACGCCCGGTGGACAGATGGACCAGCAGGGCTCCCAGGCTGAACACATCGGCGGCGCCATCGCTGGGCTCCCCTCGGGCCAGCTCGGGGGCCAGCCAGCGAGGGGTGGCCCGCAAGGACATCTCCCGGGTCTCCTCCAGCTCGAACGTCTGACCGCGGGAAGGGGCGGCGACCGCAACCAACTCCCACCCTGCGGATCCGCAAGAATCGGCGGCCCGGGCGAGAGCGAAACGGGAACGGCGCGCCCGGCTCCATGGCGCGCCCTGCGGACCCGACCGCGGCGAGCCACCGGCCACGTCGAACAGGCGAGCCGCGTCGAAGTCGATGAGAATCGGCCCAGCATCGGGACACAGCACGTTGGCCGGTTTGAGATCGCCGTGGGCGACCCCGCGCCGATGGATCCGGCCCAGCACATCGGCCAGCAACGTGCCCAAAGTGGCTACCTGATTGGCATCGAGCGGCCCCCGGCGCGCCAGCAGCTCCTCCAAGGAAGCGCCCTTCACCCACTCCACCACCAGATAGGGCTGGGGGGCCTCCGAGCCGTCTTCCCGCAGGCGTACCACGCCGGCAGTACCCGCCCGACGCAGGGCCGCGGCTTCGCGATGCAACCGCCAAGCGACCGGGAGGGCCGACTCTCCCGGTCGAACGGTTTTGAGGGCGCCCCGCACGGCCCGCTCGTCGGTCACCTCGTAGACGACGGTGCCGGAACCCTCCCCGGCGCGGCCCAGAACCAGCCAGCGACCGAAACGGGCTGGATCACCGGGTTGACGAGCAAGTACCGCCATGGTCTGAACATCGGCCATCGCATCCCCAACCTTGATGGGCCACCGGCCAGGAACGTCGAGCAATCCGGCCGGACCGTGCCAAAACAGCCAGAACAGCCAGAACAGCCAGAACAGCCCCAGACCGGGGTAACGCAGACACCCCAATGTGGGCGTTGGGGGTGTGCCCCGCTCCCCCTACCGTTGACCCAGTGAGGCCACGGCGCGCGGTGAACCTGATGGCCATGGTGGTCCTCATGGTCGGGCTGAGCTTCAACGTAGATCTGCTCCAACGGGCCGGACCCGAGCTGGGCAAGCTTCCCGTCGGCGCCATCGGGCTTTTGGCGGTGGGGGCGGTTGCGTACCGCGCCCTGCAGACCGCCTTACTGGGAAAATCCCTGCGTCAGCTGCGCTGGCGTCACGCCATGGTGGTCTCGGAGGCCTACACCGGCTGTTCCAACAGCATGGTCGGCGGCGCCGCGGTGGGTACCAGCGTCAAGACGGCCATGCTGCGCTCCTGGGGTATCGACAACAGCGCCATCGTGACCTCCATCACCCTCACCGCCATCGTGCCGAGCCTGGCCATGTGGTCCCTCGCTCTGGCCAACACCGCCCCCGAGGTGCTGGCCGGTACCTCCAGCACCAACCAAGCCGTGGTGGCCGTGGCCGCCGTCACCGCCTTGCTCGCCCAGGTCGGCTTCTGGTGGTTGGCCGTCGTGCACGCGGCAATGGCGTCCCGCTTGGCCGCGGTGGCTGGGGCACTGTCCCGGCACCTGACCCGGGGCTGTGTTGGCCCCCTGCGGCTACTGCGTCCGGCGCTGGTCGGTTTCGATCCGCATCGACTGGCCGACCAAATGCGCCAAGAGGGCCGCCAGCTGATCCGTCGACGAGGCCTTGCCCTGTTGGCAGTGGGCGTATCCAGCCAACTCAGCCTCGTCTTCGTGCTTGCCGTCGCCCTGCGAGGCCTCGGCGCCAACCAAGCCAGCCTGCTGGAGATTGTGCAGGTGTTTGCCATGGCCCGGGTAGCGGCCTCCTTCGTGCCCCTGCCGGGGGGCCTGGGCGCACTAGATGTCGGGCTGTTCACCGGCTTGGTCCACGCCGGCGCTCCGTCCACCGCGGTGGTGGCCGCCCTCGGGCTGTACCGGGCGGTCACCTTCGGGCTGCCCATCCTCACCGGCTGCAGCGCGTTGTTCTGGTGGCGACGCCAGCACGCTCGCAGGGAGCAGCGATCAGCCGGTGTCGGCTCGGCGTTGGAAGGTGACAGGGCCCCGGAAGCTGCCGTCAGGCTGGCAGGGGAAGGGCTGCACATCCAGCACCGCGTCGAGCGGCAAGGGCCCGTAGAGATGGGGAAAGATCAGGTGTTGGTTGGGCGGGGACCCGGCCTCGAACACCAGCGCATCTGCGTCCAACCGGCCCGGGTCGATGATCAGCAGAATCAGGTCGGTACGACCCCGATAGTGGCTGCCCGCGGCCAGCAACACCTGGTCGGCCTCGGACAGATGGATGAAGCCCTGGCGTTGCAAGCTGTCGACCCGGTACTGGCCCAGTAGCTGGGCCTGCTCCCAGGCGACCGCGGTAGTGAGATGACCGAGCACGGCCGTTTTCCTAGCAGCCCCAACCGCCCGAGCCCTACCAAGACGTGTTCGCCGGCGCGGCCGCCTTCCCCGCTTGAACGGCACCCCCAGCGGCTCAGACCAGGGGGAGGGGCACGACCAGCACGGCCACCGCTGCACGGCTGGTGACCTCCCGGCTGGTGGAACCCAGGGTCAGCTCGAACGGTGAGCCCCAACCGCGTTTGCCCACCACGATGACATCGGCGTCGGTCTCCTGGGCGGCGAGCAAGAGCGCTTCGGGTGCCGGACCATCCACGACTCGGAGGGTCAGGCTGATCTCGGGATCGACCGAGTCGATGAGTTCCTCCAACCAAGCGGGCAGATCCTGGGTTGAGCCGCTGGCGCGTTCCAACAGCCCCCTGGCATGCACCAGCACGACCTCACCGGCGCCGTGGTCAGGCCGGCCTCGGCTTGACCCACCCACCAGGTAGGTAGCCCAACGCAAGGCGCTGCGAGCACCCTCGGAGGGGTCGACCCCCACGACTACCCGGCCAATCTGCACATCCCCGGCCATGCCTGTTGACCCTAGCGCCCGCCCCTAGCGCCCGCCCCGGCCCGACGGTTGCGGTACCGTCGGCGGCGAGGAGTCACCGTGACCGAGTCGCCCGAGCAGCCATTCTTTGCCCCCCCGCCCCCCGAGCGGCGGGTCTTCGCCAACCGCACCTTGAACCTGCGCTCCATCAAGGCCATCGGGTTCGACATGGACTACACCCTGGTCCACTACCGCAGCGCGGCCTGGGAGTCCGCCGCCTTCGACCATGCCCGCAGCCTGCTCATGGCCCAGGGCTGGCCCCTGGAGGAGGTGCGCTTCGATCCCTCCGCGGTGACCATCGGGCTCACGTTCGACCTGGAACAGGGCAACCTGGTCAAGGCCACCCGATTCGGCTACGTCATTCGGGCTGCTCACGGCAGCAAGCTGCTCAGCTACGAGCAGCTTCGCCATACCTACGCCAGCACAATCGTGGATCTCGCCGATTCGCGGTTCCGTTTCATGAATACGCTGTTCTCGTTGTCAGAGGCCAGCCTGTTCGCCCAGCTCGTCGACCTCTACGACCAGGGCCGCCTCGAGGGGGTGGCGGGCTACGCCGAGCTGTATCGGCGGCTGCTCCGCGCCCTGGATGAGACGCACACCCAGGGAGATCTGAAAGCTCGGATCGTGGCTGACCCCGACCGTTTCGTGGAGCTGGACCCCGACCTGGCGGTCACCCTGGCAGACCAGCGGGCGGCCGGCAAGGTGCTGCTGCTCATCACCAACTCCGATTGGTTCTACACCCAGGCCATGATGAGCTACTCCTTCGATCACCTCAGCGCCCCGGGCCAGTCGTGGCGGGACCTGTTCGACATCGTCATCGTCGAAGCCAACAAGCCGGGCTTCTTTGCCGAGCGGCATCCCGCCTACCGTCTGGTCGATCCGGTGGCTGGCACCCTGCAACCCCATCGGGGCCCGCTTCGCAGCGGCGAGATCTATGTCGGCGGCGACGCCACCCAGGTGGAGCGCAGTTTGCAGCTGGCCGGCGAGGAGCTGCTCTATCTAGGTGACCATCTTTTCGGCGATGTGCATGTAAGCAAGGCCATGTTGCGCTGGCGCACCGGGCTGGTGGTGCGGGAGCTGGAGGCGGAGATCCTGGCCCACCGCGCCTTTCGGACCCACGACCTTGAACTCGCCCGACTCATGCGGGAGAAGATCGTCCTCGACCACCGGTTGGCTCGGCTTCGGTTGGCTCGGCTCCGGCTGCGCCGCGGCTACGGGGACGCTGCCCGGTTGGACGCAGGTGGGGTGGAGGTCGACATGCGCCGCACCGCAGCGACCGCCGCCGCCCTCGACGCCCGCATCGCCCCCCTTGCCCGGGCCGCCTCGTCGCTGGGCAACGAGCGTTGGGGTCCCATCATGCGGGCCGGCAGCGACAAGAGCCTTTACGCCCGCCAGGTAGAGCGCCACGCCGATGTGTACACATCCAGGGTGTCGAACCTGGCCGCGGAAACGCCCTACGGCTATCTGCGGGCCGACCGGGGCTCGCTCCCCCATGATGCCTTCGCGGACGACGCCTACTGGCCGCCGGGCTGAAGGGTCGGAAGGGTCTCACGGGTCTGGCGCTTCTGGGCC
>JANPEN010000309.1:0-18687 GCA_031422955.1 Acidimicrobiia bacterium | reverse complement strand
ACGGACAAAGCGCACGATTTGGCAGATTTTCGGGGAAAACTGCTGATTTTGGTCGGTTTCGGCCCGATTTTCTGGGCTGGAAGCCGTTGATCGGATGTGGCAGGAACCGGGCGGTTGGTATCCAAGCAGCAGCGAGCGAAGGGATTTCTGGGCGATGAGCGGTCCGATGGAGACGATTTCGCCGAATTCGGGGCCGATGAAGCGCCCAATCAACTCCCTCGTCGGGTGGAATCGAACCGGCCGGCGGCATGAGCACGGCCCGGCCGAACCGAACCATGCCGATCCGAACCGAACGATGCCGATCCAGCCGGACCTGACTGCTCAGTCGGCCGAAGGGAATCGGCCAACAGCACGTCCCGTCTGAGCGTTGGCTACGCTCGCCCGGCGTTGCACCGTTCCATCCAGCGTGTCGAGGAGACCCGATGAAGATCCACGTGATCGCCGACAAGTGCCAAGGGCACAACCGTTGCTACGTCTTGGCTCCGGAGCTTTTCGATGTCGACGACTACGGCTACGCCACCGCCGCCAACGACGGCAACGTACCGACCGAGATGGAAGACAAGGCCCACTTGGCGGTGGCCAACTGTCCCGAGCACGCCATCGAGATTCTGGAACCGTGAGCGTTGGGTTGCCTCCCCTCGCCGGGGCAAACCCACCGGTTCACAAATCTCAGCGTCGCAGCCAACCCAGCACCTCAGCAGTTATCGCTTCGTGCCACTGGTGGCCGCCGGGGTGGTGCCACTGGGTCACCGTCCAACCGGAGCGACCCAGGCGTCTGGCCACCAATTCACCGTGGAAAGGATCGACCACCTCGTCGGCGTCGCCCAGCACCACCAGTGCGTGGGCGTTGCTGGCAGGGGGAAGGTGGGTCATCTCAACCTCGCCGGGCAGGAACCCCGCCACCACCACCAGCTGCAAACCCAGCGCCGGTCGGTGTCGGGCCAGATGGGCCGCCACCGCCACCGCCATGGCCCCGCCCTGGGAAAACCCGGCAATGATCACGTGTTGGTGATCGGCAACGTCTTTCAGGGACGCAGCCAGGCCAGCCACTGCCTCGGGGTGAGGGCCGTCGTGGTCCGCTGGCCACCACGACCGGGCCATTCCCCCACCGGGTAGGCGTTCCTCAGGGGCGGCCGGGCAGTGCAGCAAACAGCGCAATGCCTCCCTCAGCTGTTGGGCGATCGGGGCCAACCCCTCGGGCTCCTCGCCGTGGCCGTGCAGCAACAAGGCCGCGGTTGCTGGGTAATCGGCAGGGTCTCTGGCCGCGGGGTCCCCGGCTGCGGGGGATGGGGTGCTCGAAGGAGGGGCCATGGCGGCGGATCATGGTGGCAGGTTGACGTGGTGGGCGTCGAAACGCTTTCATAGCCGTGTCACATCAGGAGAGGTCCGAGGGTTCGGACCCGGCAACCTGGGACGGATACCCAAGGTGCCTGCCACTGCCAGCCAGCAGTGGGATGCGGCCCGTGAGGGCAACAAAGTTTCCACCATCCTTCCCCGAAAGCGAGCCACCCATGGTTGCGCAGGAGACGATCGCGATACGCGCCGGTCGGGCCGACAACGGCGGGGCCTTGGCCCCGGTGGTGTGGGCCAGTTCCACGTTTGAGATGGCCTCCTTGGCCGATGGGCGTCGCCAGGCCATGGCGCCGCGCACCACCCGCTTTTATGGAAGACACGGCAATCCCTCCGTGCGGGCCTTCGAAGACGCAGTGGCGGAACTGGAAGGGGCCGAGGCGGCCATGGCCTTTGCGTCGGGCATGGGGGCGTTATGCGCGGTGGTGCTGGGGTTGTGCAACAAAGGCAGCCACATCGTGGCCCAACGCCAGTGCTACGGCGGCACTACCCAGCTGTTGGCCGGCGTTTGTCCCCGCTTCGGCATCGAGGTGACCTTCGTGGACGCTACCCAACCGGGGGCCTTCGCGGCTGCCGTGCGCCCGGGCGAAACGATGTTGGTGCTCGCGGAAACGCCGGCCAACCCCCGGCTGGATCTCGTTGATCTCGACGAGTTGGCTGCTTTGGTGGGCCCCATCAAGATCGTTGACTCCACCCTGGCCACTCCGTTGGGACAACAGCCGTTGGGCCACGGCATCGACCTGGTGCTGCATTCCGCCACCAAAGCCTTGGCCGGTCACAACGACGCGGTGCTCGGCGTGGTGGCCGGCTCGCGCGAGCTGATCGAATGGATCTGGGGCTTCGCGGTGCTGCAGGGCGCCACCGCCTCCCCTTATGACGCCACCAACGCCTTGCGGGGCTTGCGGACGTTGGGGGTCCGTTTCCGTCAGCAGAGCGCCACCGCCACCGCTCTGGCCGAGAGGTTGCAGACCCATCAAAGCGTGCGCGACGTACGTCATCCTTCGCTGGCTTCCCACCCTCAGGCCGAACTGGCCCGTCGGCAACTGCGTTTGCCTGGCGGCTTGATCAGTTTCGAGCTAGCCGGCGGTATCGAGGCGGGCGAACGGTTCATGGCCAACGTGGGGCTGTGTCTGGCCGCTACCTCCTTCGGTGGTCCGGAGACGTTGGTCACCCACCCCGCCTCCACCACCCATGCCGGGCTGACTCCCGAGGAGATGGAGGCGTCGGGCATTGGCCCCGGCACCATCCGACTCTCCGCCGGCTTGGAGGACACCGAGGACGTGCTGGCCGACGTGCTGCAGGCTCTGGATGCGCTGGACATGCCCCACTGAACATGCCCCTCTGAAGGCCCGTCTGAGCCTGCTGAGGGCTGGGAGGGTCCGCCGCAAAGGTGGGGGCACGAAGCGGCTGCTGCTTGGTTCGCTAGCGAGTGCTAATGTTGACCAAGCCGGTCGGGTTTCAGCGCCGATCGGGTCCACCAAGATGGCAATGCGGGCCACGAGAACGAAAAGAGAACCACCATGGCGATTCAGTTGGGCGATGAGGCCCCGAACTTCACCGCGGAAACCACCCAGGGCACGATCAACTTCCATGAGTACTTGGGCGACGGTTGGGGTGTGCTGTTCTCCCACCCCAAGGATTTCACCCCGGTTTGCACCACAGAGTTGGGCATGGTGGCCTAGCTCAAGCCCGAGTTCGACAAGCGCAACGTGAAGGTGATGGGCCTTTCTGTGGACCCGGTCGAATCCCACGAGCGCTGGGAGAGCGACATCGCCGAAACGCAGGGCACCGCGGTCAACTTCCCCATGATTGGGGACGCGGACCGTAAGGTCTCCGACCTCTACGGCATGATTCATCCCAACGCCAACGACACAATGACGGTGCGGTCCGTGTTCGTGGTCGGGCCGGATAAGAAGGTCAAGCTCACCATCACCTACCCCGCCTCCACCGGGCGCAACTTCGACGAAGTGCTACGGGTGATCGACTCCCTGCAGCTCACCTCCAAGTACTCCGTGGCCACCCCGGTCAACTGGAAAGACGGCGACGATGTCATCATCGGTGCGGCCGTGTCCGACGAGGATGCTCGCCAGAAGTTCCCCAACGGTTGGAACGCGGTCAAGCCGTACCTGCGCATTGTGCCCCAGCCGGGCAAGAACTGATCAAACCCGGTGGGAACGAGCCCGTCGCCAGCAGGCGGCGGGCTCGTTTCGCGTTCAGGATGGTGGTGGTGGACCTAAGGTTGGCGCTCATGTCCAGATCGCCCTCACCCAGCCCACGCAGCATCGACACCGGCACCACCTTTCTGCTCGGCCAGATCGCGGAGGGGGTGGCCACCTTGACCCTCAATCGGCCCGAACGCATGAACGCGCTGCATCCTGAGATCTTCGACGCTTTCGGTGCGGTGCTACCCGTACTGGGTCTCGACGAGGAGGTCGGCGCCATTGTGGTCACCGGGGCGGGCCGGGCCTTCTGCGCGGGTGGCGATGTTGGGGTTCAGTCGGCTCGGGCCGAGAAAGCGGCGGCGGGGGAGCGGATTGGTTTCGAGGCATCGGTGGCGGATCTACGCCGACGCCAGAACATGGTCTCCGCCCAGATCTACGAGCATCCCAAGGTCACCATCGCCGCGTTAGGCGGGGCTGCGGCGGGGGCGGGCATGTCCATTGCCTTGGCCTGCGACCTGCGGGTTGCCTCCCAGTCGGCCTTCTTGCTCAGCGCTTTCGCCAAGGTGGGCTTTTCCGGTGATTTTGGCGGTAGTTGGTTCCTGACTCAGTTGGTGGGATCGGCCAAGGCTCGGGAGCTCTACCTGGGCAACGAGCGGGTGGGGGCCGAGGAGGCGTTGCGCCTCGGTTTGGTTTCCAAGGTGTGGCCCAACGAAGGCTTCGCGGAGGCGGTGCAACGCTACGCGGTCGACTTCGCCTCCGGTCCCCTGGTGGCCTATCGCTACATGAAGGAAAACCTCAACCGGGCCGCCACGCAGGATCTGCGTACCTGTCTCGACGGTGAGGCGGTGGCCATGACCGCGGCCGGACGCACCGAGGACCATCGCGAAGCGGCCAAGGCGTTCACCGAAAAGCGCGCCCCCGCCTTCAAAGGCCGCTGACGGATCCCGAAACTCCTCGCAGAATCACCGCTGGGGGGGACCAGGGGTTCTAGGTTGCTGATTCGCAGGACCGAGAGGAGCGCAGTGAGCATTCGAGGGAAAGCCTTCATCGTGGGTGCCTATGAGCATCCGTTACGGGAGATCCCCGATTTGACCCTTCCCCAGCTTCACGCCGAGGTGGCCTCGGGCGCTTTGGCCGACGCCGGCTTGAGCCTGGGGGATGTCGACGCCTACTTCTGCGCCGGAGACGCACCCGGCTTCGGCGGGCTGTCCATGGCCGACTACCTCGGGCTGGAGCTCACCGCGCTGGAGTCAACGGAGACAGGAGGATCGAGCTATTTGTTCCATGTTGGCCACGCCGCCGCCCTCATTGCCGCCGGCAAGTGCTCGGTGGCTCTCATCACCATGGCCGGTAAACCCCGCACCGGCGGCAACCCGCCCGGCGGATCTGGGGGTTTCAGCTCTGCTCCTGAAGCCGCCTTCGAGAACCCCTGGGGCATGACCGTGCCCAACACCTACGCCTTGGCGGCCCGTCGGCACATGTACGAGTTCGGTACTACCAGCGCGCAGTTGGCGGCCATCAAGGTGGCCGCCTCCCGTCACGCCAGCCACAACCCCCACGCGTTCCTGCCCGACGCGGTCACCATCGAAGAGGTATTGGAATCACCAATGGTGGCGGACCCGTTGCATCGCCTCGATTGCTGTGTCATCACCGACGGGGGCGGCGCGGTGGTGGTGACCAGCCCCGAGGTGGCCCGTTCGCTGGGGGCTGGCGCTCGGTCCGTGAAGCTGCTGGGTCACGGCGAAGCGGTCAAGCACAGCAATCGTGGTCGCATCGACCTCACCTTCACCGGCGCCCGCGGGAGCGGTGCCAGGGCATTCGAGGAGGCGGGGGTCACCGCCGCCGACATCGACTATGCCTCCATCTACGACAGTTTCACCATCACCGTGTTGGAGACCATCGAGGATCTCGGCTTCTGCGCCCCCGGTGAGGGTGGTGCCTTTGTGTCCGACGGCGGGTTGGAAGCCCCCTACGGGCGGCTCCCGTTCAACACCGACGGAGGCGGGCTCTGCAACAACCATCCCGGCAATCGGGGCGGGATGACCAAGATCATCGAAGCGGTTCGGCAGCTTCGCGGCGAGGCCAACCCCGCCGTGCAGGTGCCCAACTGCGCTCTGGCGCTGGCCCATGGGACAGGCGGCAACCTCGGCACCCGTACCGGTGCCGCCACTCTCATCATGGGACAGCAGGACGCATGAGCAATTTACCCACTCCCGCCCCCCGGGTGAACGCAGAAACGAAACCGTTCTGGGACGCCACCGCTGAAGGCCGGTTGGTCCTGCCCCACTGCAATGCCTGCGGTTTCGTGATCTGGTACCCGCGTCTACGTTGCCCCGATTGCCACAGCACCGACGTCTCCTGGGTGGATGCCTCCGGGCTGGGTTCGATCTACAGCTTCTCGATAACCCGCAAGGGTCAAGGGAGTTATCGCGAGGCCAGCCCCTATGTGTTGGCCTATGTCGAGCTCGACGAAGGCCCGCGGGTCATGACCAACATCGTGGACTGCGATCCCGAGACGTTGGTCGTGGGCCAACGGGTACGGGTGGTGTTCGAAGACACTGGCCAAGGCAGTGCCCTGTATCGCTTCACGCCGGCCTGACCCTAGGCTGCGCGGTCATGGATCTCCGCTCGCAACTCGAAGACCTCGCCCGTCGCTTGCATCTCGTGCAGGACGAGCGGGCTGAGACCCTTCGCGAGGATGTGCGGGCCTCGCTGGAAGGGTCCGCCTCTCTCGATGAGCACGACCACAGCGATCTGAGCCAGCGGCTGAGCGAGTCGGCCGTGCATTTCGAGGCCGCCCATCCCGAGTTGGCCGGTGCCTTGCGCCGTATCGCTGATGCCCTTGCCGCCAGCGGGATCTGACCTCGCCTCGGCACCTGCCGCTTCAGCGTCGGTCCGCCGGGGGTGGAGCATCGTGGCCGCCCTGGCCGTTACCGAAACGGTGTCCTGGGGCGTCCTCTATTACGGCTTCACCGTTTTTCTTCGCCCGATCTCGGCGGAGTTGGGTTGGTCGCGCGGCGCCCTTTCCGCCGCGTTCTCTTTGGCACTGCTATGTCAAGGGGCGGCCGCCATGGCGGTGGGCCGGTGGCTCGATCACCACAGCCCCCGGCCGCTGATGACGATCGGCTCGTGCGCCGCGGTGGTCGGGGTGTTGGCCTGGTCGCAGGTGCAACAGCTGTGGGTTTTCGTGGCGTTGTGGGCGGGACTGGGTGTGGTGATGGCCAGCGTGCTGTACGAACCGGCGTTCACGGTGGTGACCAAATGGTTCCTGGATGGGCGACGCAGCGCCCTCACCGCCATCACCCTGGTGGCCGGACTGGCCTCGACCATCTTCCTACCGTTGGAAAACCACCTCATCGAGGCCTACGGGTGGCGTCGGGCGCTGGTGATCCTGGCCGTCATCCTCGGCGCCATCACCATCCCGTTGCACGCCCTGGTTCTTCGCCCCTCGCCGGTCCATCCGCTCGGGACGGTGCGCCCGGCTCGGGCGGAGGTTGCTTCGGTCACTGCGGCTGCACCGGTCATCGTTCAGGCCTCCGCGGTGGGCTCGGCGTTGTCTCGGGCCCCGTTCTGGTTTCTGGCCGGTGCGTTCGTGGCCAGTTCCTTCGTGACCTCCGCTTTGGCGTTGCACCAGGTGGCCCTTCTCGTTGACGAGGGTCATTCGGCCGCCTTTGCGGCCAGCGCCACCGGCGCCTTGGGGGCCATGCAGCTACCCGGACGGTTGTTGTTCGCCCCCTTGGAGCGCTTGTTGTCTCGCCGAGCGGTTACGGTGATCGTGTTTGCCGCGCTGGCGGTGGGGGTGGGCTTGCTCACCACGGCTACCACCCGCGGGGCGATCTGGTGTTTCGTCGTCCTCTACGGGATGGGTCGAGGCATGAGCACGTTGCTGCGAGCGACGTTGGTGGCGGACCTTTTCGGCGCCACTAACTACGGAACCATCAGCGGTGTGCTGAGCGCGTGCACCACGGTGGCGACCGCGGCCGGTCCTCTTTTCGCCGGGGTGATCTTCGATCTCACCGGGGACTATGAGCAGATGCTCCGGGTGCTGCTGGTGTTGGCGGTGGTGGCTACCGTGTCGGCTGCATGGGTCGAGCGCCCACCGCGCCATCGCTGCACCAAAGCGCTACGGTCCCCGCTATGACCGAGCCTGCGAACCCCGCCCGCATCATCGAGACCGGTACCGAGGACTTCAGCGCCGAGGTGAGCGAGGGGATCGCGGTGCTGACCCTGAACCGTCCTGATCGGCGTAACGCACTGTCCGGGGCCATGCTGGCCGGCATGCAGGTGGCCCTGGCTGATTGCGCCACTGCCCCCGATGTGCGCTGCGTGGTGGTCACCGGCACCGGCGGGGCATTCTGCGCGGGTGGCGATGTCAAGGGCATGGCCGAGGGCGCGGCCGGTGCTGGTGGGGGCGGCGCGGTCCGGGTGGGCAGCTACGACGAGCGGGTGCATCAACAACGGCTCGATCAGCGAGCGACCTCGGGGGCGTTGTGGAACATGCCCAAGCCGACCATCGCCGTGCTGCCTGGCGCGGCGGCAGGGGCGGGTTTGTCTCTGGCGTTGGCCTGTGACCTGCGGGTGGCGGTGGATTCTGCGGTGATGACGACGGCTTTTGCCAGGGTCGGCTTCTCCGGCGATTACGGCGGCACCTGGTTTTTGACCCAGCTCGTCGGTCCGGCCAAGGCCAAGGAGCTGTACTTCTTGTCCAGCAGGCTCGACATGGGCCAAGCCGCCGGGTTGGGCTTGGTGAACTTCGTGTTCGCCGCGGCTGATTTGGAGAGCGGTTGGCGCAGCATCGCCGGGCAACTAGCCAGCGGACCCTCGATCGCCTACCGCTTCATGAAGGAGAACATCAACCGGGCCGCCACCGGCGCCGACGTGATGGATTGCATGGACCTCGAGGTCACCCACCACCAGCACTGCGGCCAAACCGAAGATCACCGCAGTGCCGCCCAAGCCTTCGTGGACAAACGCGAGCCCGTCTTCCACGGTCGCTGAGGCTGCTTGCCCTACGCCGCAGTCCAGCGCCCGCCAGCGCGGGGGTCAACCGTGCTTCGAGCGTTGACCTGTTGACTGAACGGGACCCTGCCCGAACGACCCTGGGAGTTTCTCCGGTGACGAAATGAGCCCGTGGGCTTTGGGGCGTGCCCCCAGCCCGGCCCAGCCAAGCCCAGCGCAACCGGCCGGGGCCGCCCCGACCCGCCCCGACCTGATTCGGCTGGGGCCGCGCGAAGCTCAACGAGGCCGAGCCATTTCGTCACCGGAGAAAGTCCTGCCGTCGATAAAGTCACGAGGCCAGGTGCGAGGGGCACAGAAAGTGGTGGCTGCGGTTGGGTCAGTACTGGCCGATGTGGTTGGAGCCGACATCCTCCACGAAGGCCAGCAGGGCTGACCGATCCAGCTCGGCCGAACGGTCCGAGCCGGGCGGGGTCCGCGGCAACAACACCAGTCGATCAATGCCGAGCTCGATGAAACGCTCCACCGAGGCCCGGTCGGTTCGACCGGCCGGTGTTACCGAGATGTGCAGCGGGCCAAGATGGGCGGGGCGCTCGTAACGCTGGGCCGCGGCCCGCAAGCCTTCCAGGCAGGCGGCCGCCCGCTCGGCATCGAGGGCGAAGCCGTACCAGCCGTGGGCGTGGGTGACGGACTTGCGGAATGCCGCCGCCGTGTGGCCTCCCATGACGATGGGTGGCGAGGGCTGTTGCACCGGACGGGGATAGGCGTCTACGCCCGAGAACTCCACGTAGGCGCCCTGGTAGGCGGGCGTCTCCTGCGACCAGATGGCCACCATTGCCTCCAGGTACTCAAGCGTGCGGGTGCCCCTGTCCTGCATGGGAATGCCCAGTGCCCGAAACTCCGGCTCGAGGTAGCCGACCCCGACCCCGAAGATCAGCCGACCCTCCGACAGCACATCGAGTGAGGCCAGCTCCTTGGCCAACACCAGCGGGTTGCGCTGGGGCAGGATGATGATGCCGGTACCGAGGCGGATCGTCTTGGTGAGCGCAGCCATGTAGGTCAGGGCGATGGCCCCATCCAGCATGCGGCCCCGGGGTGGAACTGGCGACGGCGGTACCTGGGGATCAGGAAGCACGACGTGTTCGCCCGTCCACAGCGATTCGAAGCCGGCCGCCTCGGCCGCGGTGCAGACGGCGGCCAACGTCTGGGGATGGCTGCAGGCGTTGTTGTTCATGTTGAACAATCCGAAGTCGATGCTCATCGCCTGACCCTACCGGGCCCCGTGTGACCGATGTCTCCGGCGGGTCCCCTCGCTGGCCCGTCCAGACCCATTTCCCCCCGCGAGCGAGGAAAGAGCTGGTCAAATGGGCGTCCAGCGGCCATACTTGAGAGCCGTTCCCCCGCGAGGATCTCCAGCGACCGCCTCTAACGATGCCGAGACACCTGCCAGAAACAGCAGCAAACATGAGGTGGCGAACCCAGATCGGGTACGCCACGGTGAGAAACCCCTCCTCAGGCGGGAACACGGAAGCTCTCGACGGCGTTGTCGAGTTCATTACGGTTCTCGGTTCCCCCCAATCACCGGGCCGCCCTACCCCCCGAAGAGTTTGATCGTGCCATCAACTGAACAGATGACCGAAGACCTGGTCCGCGTCTACTTGAACGAGATCGGTGGCTATCCGCTGCTGACCAAGACCGACGAAGCCACCCTGGCCCGCTGCATTGAAGCGGGCCGAGAGGCCGAGACGGAATTGGCGACATCAAGCGACGTATTGACCGCTGCCCGCAAGCGCACCCTGCGCCGCGTCGTGCGTGAAGGTCACGACGCCCATCAACGATTCGTCACATCCAACCTCCGGTTGGTGGTGTCGATTGCCAAGGCCTACCAATCCTCGGGCATGCCCCTCCTGGATCTCATCCAAGAAGGCAACCTGGGCCTCATCCACGCCGTCGACAAGTTCGACTGGCGCAAAGGGTTCAAGTTCTCCACCTACGCCACGTGGTGGATTCGCCAAGCCATCCAGCGTGGTGTGGTGTCCGGCAGCCGCTTGGTTCGTCTGCCCGCTCCCGTCCGCGACGATGCGTTGCGCCTCCAGCGAGCCCGTTTGGAGCTCGAGGCTCGCTTCGGTCGGGAACCGACCATTGAAGAACTGGCCAAAGAGGCGCTGGTGACGGTGGAACAGGTTTCGCTGTTGCGGCGGTACCTGACCGAACCGTCCTCCTTGGACGAACCGGTCGGCGATGGCGATGCTGTACGCGGTGATCTCGTCGCCGACCAGCAGGCGGACAACCCCAGCGACACCGCCATCGCCAACCTGGTCCCCTCCGAGCTGGATCGGTTGCTATCCAGCCTTGAAGATCGGGAGCGTTTCGTGCTGCGCAAGCGCTACGGCTTCGACGGCCCGCCCGCCACGCAGGCCGACATTGGCGCTGAGCTGGGTCTTTCTGCCGACCGCATTCGTCAGATCGAGCGTCAGGCCTTGGCCAAGCTCCGGGGTCCGGAGCAGGCCGCCTTCGCCAGAGCGTTGCTCGACGCCGCCTGAGAGAGGTCAACCAGCAAGAACGAAGAAGGCGACCACCCCCCACAGGGTGGTCGCCTTCTTGCGGTTACCAGTACTTCAGCGGCGAGACATGATCCTCAGCACGTACCAGAACATGGACATGAGCGAGCCGAACAGCTGCACGGCTGCGCCGACATATGCCCATTCGGGGTAGCGCTTCATGATGCTCTGGGTCTGGTACAGAATGGCTGCGCCGGCCAGGCCGACCATGGCCACGCTGAACCACACACCCAGGTTGGCGCCGAAGATCACCGAGCCGACAATGGCCAGCAGGGCCACGATCGAGCCCCACATGACCAACGGGCGCAACACCGACAGGTCCTTGCTGGTGAACATGCCCACTGCGGTGAGCCCGGCGAAACCGACCACGGTGATGGCCGCGGCGCTGGCCACGGTGCCCGCCCCGTCGGTGTTGAACACGTAGTACAGGAACGGGGCGAAGATGACCGCCTCCGCCGCGGCGATCCCGAACAGCCCCAGGTACTGGGCCTGGCGGTTGGCCAGGTTGTTGGCGGCCTGGCTGCCGATCCAGTTGACCACCATGAAGCCGCCCAACATCACCAGCCAGGTCCCTCGACCCCGGCTGAGCATGTTGTAGAGCCCTTCGGCCGCTCCGCCCATGAACAGCGCCACCTCGACGGCCATGAAGGCGCCGACGGCGGCCACGAGGTGGGTGTAGACCTTGGTTAGGAATTGGGCTCGGACATTGGCGGCCTGGCGGGCTACCGGGATGTCTGAGGTGAACACGGGTCCGGTCATGGACTCCTCCGTTGAAGATTGGTCGGCCTCCAGTCTCGCACGCCTCCAGGGCCAAAGTGCGTAGGACACTAAGTTCCCCCCGCATGACCCGTATGACCGGCGGCGAAGTCGTCGCTGCCACCCTTGCTGCCCTGGGTGTCACTCACGTGTTCGGCATCGTCAGCGTGCACAACCTGCCCATCTACGACGCCCTCAGCCGCTCCGAGACCATCACCGTGGTCCGCAGCCGCCACGAGCAAGGCGCTACTCATGCCGCTGATGCCTTCGCCCGAAGCTCCGGCCAGCTGGGAGTGGTCTTGACCTCAACCGGTCCCGGGGCGGTCAACGCCATGGCCGGGCTGTATGAGGCCCAGTTCGGCTCCTCGCCGGTGCTGATGATCACCGGGCAAATCGAGACCCGCTTCTACGGCAAGGGCAAGGGATTCCTGCACGAGGCGGAACGCCAGCTAGAGATGTTGCGCACGGTGACCAGGCGAGCCGATACGGTGCGCCGTACCGAGGAAATCGCCGACACCATCATGGCCGTGGCGGCCGATATCCGGACCGGGCGCCCTCAGCCGGGAGCGGTGGAAATCCCTATCGACCTGCAGTATCGCCAGGTCGAGGTAACGATCCCGGCCGTGTCCATGCCCGTGCGGGTGCAGCTCGACGAGGCGCTGCTCGACCAAGCCGCCGAAGCGCTCAACGAGGCCGAGCGGCCGCTCATCTGGGCGGGCGGCGGGGTCGTCGCCGGCAATGCCACCGACGCGCTGGCCGCGGTTGCTACGACACTGGGGGCGCCGGTCATCACCACCATCGAGGGCCGCGGCGCCCTGCCCGAGGACCATCCACTGTGTTTGGGCCCTCGCACCGAGCGGGGGGCGATGTCGCCCATCATCGCAGAGGCTGATGTGGTGTTGGCGGTGGGCACCCGTTTCCAGAACTACGCCACCCGGGTCTGGCAGTTGCGTATGCCCGGCCGGCTGATCCACATCGATGCCGATCCCGGGGTCATCGGACGCAACTACCCAGCGGCGGTGGCCATCGTGGGCGACGCGGCTGAGGCCCTGGAGGCATTGGCCCCCCGGTTGCGGGGTGGCGCCACGGACCGCGGGTTCGTGGACAGAGCCCGCAAGGCCGTGCAAGCGGACCTGGAGAAATCCGAGGAGGAGATCGGCCCCGATCACTGGCAGATCTGCCAGACCATCCGCCGCTTATTGCCAGCCGCCTCGCCCATCGCCCGTGATTCGACGGTGCCTTCGTACCTGTGGGGCAACCGGGTGCTGCCCATCTTGGTGCCCCGGACCTCGATCCGCCCGTCCTCGCTGGCCATTGGCCCAGGGGTGCCGCTGGCCATCGGTGCTGCTCTCGGTAGCGGTCAACGGACCCTGCTCATCCAGGGCGACGGCGGGTTGATGCTGTCCCTCGGTGAGCTGGCCACCGCGGTGGAGTATCAGCTCCCGCTGGTGGTGTGCGTATTCAACGACGGCGGCTACGGGGTGTTGCGCCAGATCCAAGACGGGGTGATGCAACGACGTTTCGGGGTGGATCTGCACACGCCGGACTTCGTCAAAGTAGCCGAGGGGATCGGGTTGGCGGCGGAGCGGGTGGTTGGCTTGGCCCAGTTCGAGCCGGCCTTCGCACGGGCCCTGGAACGTCCTGGCCCCACCTTGTTGGACATCGACATGGGTGCGCTGGCGCCGATGTCTTTTCCCCTGCCGCCCCACCAGCAGAAGCCCGCCTGAGCCTCCCAGACCCTGCGGTGGCCGGTTCGCTTCACCGCGACCTGCTAGAGAAGGGAGGGTGAAGGCGCTGGTGATCTACGAGTCGATGGGTGGCAATACCCGCAGAGCGGCCGAGCTGATCGGCGGCACCGCTACCTTCCTCGGGGCGGATACCACGGTGTGCCCGGTGACCGCGGTGGACCTGCATCAGCTGGCCGGGGCCGACCTCGTCTTTGTCGGGTCCTGGACCGACGGGCTGTTCTTCTTCGGTCAGCGGCCGGGGCGGGTGGGGCGGTTCAAGAAGCTGCCCTGGCTGGACGCCAAGGCCGTCAGCGTGTTCTGCACCTACGCCGTCAACCCCGGCGGAACCGTGGCTGGGCTGGCCAAGGTGCTCGAGGACAAGGGCGCGGTGGTGCTGGGGGGCAAGGCCATCAAGCGTAACGAGATCGACAACGCCCACGTCGGTCCCTTCGTCGCCGACCAGTTCGAGGCGCTGCTCAGCCCGGCGGGACGCTCGGATCCCGACCTGTAGCGTGAGGGGGTGTCGACGCCCCACATCGCCTGCGAACCCGGAGATCTGGCTGCCGACGTGCTCCTGCCCGGGGACCCCTTGCGGGCCCAGTGGATTGCCGAAACCTTTCTGGACGATGCGCGTCAGGTGACCGCGCTACGTAACATGTTGGGCTTCACTGGCCAGTACCGCGGGCGCGCCGTATCGGTCATGGGCACCGGGATGGGTATGCCGTCCATCAGCATCTATGCCACCGAGCTGATCAACCACTTTGGTTGTAAGCGGCTCATTCGGGTGGGCAGCTGTGGGGCCCTGCAGCCCGAGGTGGGTTTACGCTCGGTGGTCATCGCCCTGGGCGCTTGCACCGATTCCAACGTCAACCGGCAGCGTTTCGATGGATTCGATTTCGCCGCCATCGCCCATCACGCGCTGCTGGAGCGGGCGCTGGTGGCCGCCAGGGCCCGAGGGGTGGAGACCCATGTGGGCAACGTGTTGTCCTCGGACTTCTTCTACCCACCGGTCTCCCAACAGCCGGTGCTGGAGCTGTACGGCGCGGCCCGGCGGATGGGGGTGCTGGCGGTGGAGATGGAAGCGGCCGCCCTCTACGGGGTGGCCGCCCAGCACTCGGCCCAGGCCCTGGCGTTGTGCACGGTGAGCGATCAGCTGGTGAGTGGTGAGCACCTTTCCGCCGAGGATCGTCAGGGTTCGTTGGGGGAGATGGTCCACGTCGCCTTGGACGCGTTGGGTGCGTCGGGTGCGTCGGGTGCCCCGGAGGGCGACCGATGAGTGAGGCGCTGCGTATGACACCGGCCACCGTCCGGCGGGTCCCCCACGAGGCGTACGCGGTGTGTCCCCCCGGTATCGAGGCGATCTGCGCGGCCGAGCTGTCTGGCTTGGGGGTGCGGGCGGTCAAGGCCGAGCGGGGCGGGGTGTCCTTTCGGGCCACCACCCGCCAGCTCTACGCGGCCAACTTGTGGCTGCGCAGCGCTACCCGAGTGGTGGTGCGCATCGCCAGCTTCGAAGCCAGCTCCTTCGCCGAACTGGAGCGCCAGGCCGCCGATGTTGTGCTCGACCCCTGGTTGGGTGATCGTCCCCCGGTGCTACGGGTCTCCGCTCATCGGGCTGCGCTTTATCACACCGACGCCATCGCCGAGCGCTTGCACGGGGTGTGGGGCGGGCCGGGCGACGCTGAGTCTCCCGCCGAGAACCAGTTGCTGGTGGTCCGCAACGTCGGCAACCGCTTCACCGTGTCGATGGACTGCTCGGGTGAGCCGCTCTACAAACGAGGTTGGCGCCAAGAGGTGGCCAAGGCGCCGTTGCGAGAGAACTTGGCCGCAGCGATGTTGCTGGCTACTGGCTGGCAGGCCGACCAGCCCTTGCTCGATCCCTTCTGCGGCTCCGGCACCATCATCATCGAGGCCGCCTTGCTGGCCGCCAACCGGCCGCCGGGGTTCCAGCGGTCCTTCGCCTTCTTCGACTGGCCGGCCTTCGAGGCGGGGACCTGGGCCAGTGTGGTGGGAGCGGCGGTGGAACTCGAACGCCCGCATCTGCCGCTGTCCCTGGTGGGTGCGGATCGCGACGCCGGCGCGGTAGCGGCCGCCCAGGCCAACGCCGAACGGGCCGAGGTGCCCGGTTTGGTGGAGTTCGTCGAGCGGCCGGTGTCCGCCACCCCCGCCCCCCTCAAGGACCGCCCGGCGGGCTGGGTGGTGACTAACCCGCCCTATGGGTCCCGGGTCGCGCACGGCACCGATCTGCGCAACCTTTACGCCCGTCTGGGCGAGGTGGTGCGTGACAAGCTGACCGATTGGTCGGTGGCGTTGTTGGTGGCGGATCGCCGCCTGGCCGCCCACAGCGGGTTGTCCCTACACGAACAGCTTCGCTTATCCAACGGTGGGATCGACGTGGAGCTGCTGGTCGGCACGGCCAAAGCCCCTGGGCGAGGCCGGGGCCACAGCCGGGCTCAGGGCGCGGTCAAAGCGGCGGGCGAGCCCAGCCGGTAGCTTGCCCCGGTGGATGAGGATCTGAGTCTGTTGGCCGCCCGTGCCGCTGCGTTGCTAGTGAGCCGGGGCGAGACGGTGGCGGTGTGCGAGTCCGCCGCCGGCGGGTTGATTTCCGCCGCTTTGTTGTCGGTGCCCGGCGCGTCGGCCTACTACCTGGGGGGCACGGTGGTGTACACCCTGGCCGCCAGCAAGGCGTTGCTGGCCGGGGTGGTCGAGGTACCCCGAGGGATGCGCGGCGCCACGGAAGAGTTCGCCCGCTACCAGGCTCGGGCCATCCGAGGCCGCCTGGGTGCCACCTGGGGAACCGGCGAGACCGGTGCTACCGGCCCCACCCCCAACCGATACGGAGACCCCAATGGCCACGCCTGGGTAGCCGTCGTCGGCCCAGGGGCGACGTACCACGCTCGTCAGGTGCTCACCGGTTCAAGCGATCGGGTCGCCAACATGGTTGCCTTCGCTCGGGCCGGTCTCGAGGAACTCATCTCAGCGCTGGAAGCCGCCAGCTAGACGTAGGGATCAGCTAGGGAGCGGTGCCCGTGGGCAACGAGGTTTTGGTGGCCACCACTTCGCCGTGGACAAAGGCAAAATAGGCGTCCGGCTGGCGGGCCCACTCTCGCCAGGCCTCGGCCAGGCTTTGCAGTTCTTCGGCGGTGGCTTCGCCAGAGGCCACCGCCTGTTCGGCAAAGGCGCCCTCACTCACCCTTGACGCCCAGCCATGACCCCAGGTGGCGCAGGCGTCGGGGTCGGCGTAGCACCAAGCCGAAGCGGTACTGGTCTCTTCGCGAAAACCGGCGGTGTGCACCCAACCCCGTAGGTACCGGCCGGCATTGGGCTCGCCCCCGTTTCCTCGTGCGACGTGGTCGTAGAGCTGTAACCATCGGTCGAGGCGGGCGTCGCGAGGGGCGTGGACCATGGTGGCGTAGTCGGCGTCGCGCACCGCCAGGAGGCCTCCGGGGGCAAGTACCCGGTGCATCTCGCGCAACGCCTCGACTGGTCGGGCCACGTGTTGGAGGACCTGGTGGGCGTAGACCACGTCGAAGCTGGCGTCCTCGAACGGCAACGTGTAGGTGTCGGCCTGTTCGAAGCGGACGTTGGCTTGGCCCCGGGACCTCGCCAGGGCACGGGCCTGGTCGAGCACGGGTGCCGCCGCATCGATGCCGATGACCTCGCCCGGCTCGACGAGGGCGGCTAGATCCACGGTGATGGAGCCCGGACCGCATCCAACGTCGAGTAACCGGTGGCCAGTTTTGAGCCGATCGAGCAGGAAGGCAGCGGAGTTCTGGGCGGTGCGGGCAGCGTGAGCGGCGACCACCGTCGTGTTATGCCCGTGGGTGTACCGCTCGTTGGTCATGGGGCGAGACGGTACCGGTTCGGACGGGGCCGGTTCAGCTTCTGCTGCGCTCAGGCACCGAGGGTGGCCAGGGCGGCGCGGGCGGCGTGGTAGCCGACCATGCCGTGCACGCCGGCGCCGGGAGAGGCGGACGAGGAACACAGGAAGGCGCCCGGCCAACCCAGCCGGTAGGGGTTGGGCGAGAGCCGGGGTCGGGCCAGTAGTTGGGTGCCCCGGTGGGATCCCCCTGCGATGTCCCCACCTACATAGGCGGCATTGTATGCCTCGAACTGGGCGGTGTTGGTGGTGTGCCGGGCCAGGACGAGATCTCTGAATCCGGGGGCAAAACGTTCGATCTGAGCCTCAATGACCGTGGTCATGTCCTGGGTCGAGCCGGCAGGGACGTGGCAGTACGCCCACAGGGCAGCCTTGCCCGGAGGGACCCGCTGGGGGTCGGCGATGTCTTGTTGGGCGACCAGGACGAAGGGACGATCGGGATGGCGTCCGGCCGCCACCTCGGCTTCGGCGGCGACGATCTCGAGGGCCGAGCCGCCCACATGCACGGTGGTGGCCTGGCGGCAAGCATCGTTGGTCCAGGGCATGGCCGCGTCGAGGGCGTAGTCGATCTTGAACACGCCGGGACCGTGACGAAAGCGGTTCATGCGCTGGATAGCCCGGCCCGACAGGCGTTCCGCGGCCATCGCGCTGATCTGGCTCAGGCTGAGGTCGAACAACACCAGCCGTGAGGCAGGAAGGTCGCTCAGGCGGCCCACCGGTCGGCTGTATTCGACGCTTCCTCCGGCCTGGTGCAGCACATCCACGAGTGCGTCGATGACACGCTGGGATCCTCCCCGGGCCACCGGCCAACCGGCCATATGGGCGGTGGCATTGAGCACGAGAGCGAAGCTGCTGGTCATGGCGGCCGTCAAGGGCAGCGTGGCGTGAGCGGCCGAGCCTGCCCACAGAGCCCGAGCTTCCTCGGTGCGAAACCAGTGTTGTTGCACCCACGTGGCTGGGGCGAGCGCGCCGAGCCCGAAGCGGGCCAGGGCGAGGGGGTGTCGGGGCAGGCGCAGCATCGGCCCCAGGATCTGTTCGCCCAGCTTGGGCCACCCCTCAACCACCGGTCGCATCAGACGAAGATACCGATCGGTATCTTCACCTAGGCCTTCGGCGGTCCGAGCAAGGTCGGCGTAGAGCACGCCGGCCCGCCCGTCGGCGAGGGGATGGGCGAGGGCGACAGGAGCGCGGGCCCAGGACAAGCCGTGGTCGGTCAGGCCCAGTTCGGCGAAGGCGGGGGAAACCGCGCCAAGGGCGTGGACGGCGGCGCAGTTGTCGTGGAGGAAGCCGGGCAGGGT
>JANPEN010000308.1:0-9264 GCA_031422955.1 Acidimicrobiia bacterium | reverse complement strand
GGGTTTGGCCGCCATGGGTCCCAGAGGCATGCTCAACGACGAGGATGCCCCCGAAGGTGGCCTGTTCCACAAGTACGCCCTCTTCGTTCCGGCCACCTCCATTGCTGGGGGCTCCGACGTGGTGCAGCGCAACATCATCGGCGAACGAGTCCTCGGCTTGCCCAAGGAGCCGGACGAATCCAGAAATCTCCCGTTTCGAGAGCTGCGCACTGGTACCGGCATCGGCACCGGCACCGGTACCCCCGAGCCCGCTTCGCCCAGGCCCTGACCCGACCCTGGCTGTCCGGGCGCGCCGGAAGCCCGGACGCACCGCGGTCGCCGGAGTCGGGTCCAGCGACGGGACCGGCGCTTCCGCCCGCCAGGACAGCACCCACGGTGAAACCCAAGCTCGATTCGCCCCTCACCGCCCGGAAGCACCGCCTGCCCAAACCCCGCCTGCGCAACGGCCCTCGAGCCCGACCCCGACCATGGCCCCCGCCGGCCCGCCCGGACCCGCCTCCAGCACGGAAACCCGCCGACCCACCCAATTCGTCACCGGAGAAACTCCCAAGGACCGGGAAGGCGACCGGGAAGGCGACCGGGAAGGCGCGGGGATCAGCCGGCCGGACGAATATCCACGCCGAAGGCATCACTGAAACGCTGGTAGTACTCCTCGTCGGTGGCGGGTAGCCCCAATGCCACCCACTCCTCGTCGCTCATGGCCGCTCGACCGGCGGTGATCTCCGGTCCACCCCACGACATGGTGTAGCGCAGCTTGGGCTGGTCGGTGGTGATGGCGTGGCCAATCACCTCCGCCACCTCGGCGGGGTCGGTGGCGTCACCCAACCCGGCCGCATAAAACTGGAACAGCCGACGATAGTGGGCGTCGTAGGCGCCGGGCTGGTTGGGGGCGTCAACGTTCTTAGCGAAGATTGCGGACTTGGTGATGCCGGGCTCGATGATGGCCACCCGTATGCCAAACGGCGCCACCTCCTGGGCCAGACCCTCGGTGGCCCCCTCCAACGCCCATTTGGAGGCCACGTAGGGCTGTTGGGCGATAGCGGCGATGCGGCCGGTGATGGAGGTCACGTTGACTATGGCCCCCGATCGCCGCTCGCGCATACCAGGCAGTACGGCCTGCACACAACGGACCGCACCGCAGACGTTGATGTTGAAGACCTCGTTGTAGAGCGAGGCGGGGCACTCCTCCATGACTGCGTTGCCCCCCACCCCCGCGTTGTTGACCAACACATCGACCCTGCCGGCCTGCTCCAGCACCCCGCCCAAGCCTTGAGCGACGGAGGCATCCTCGGCCACGTCCATGACGAACAACTGCACCTCGACTCCGGCCGCCTCGGCCAGGGAGCGCAGCTTGGCTGCGCTGTTGAGGTTGCGGACCGAGCCGTGGACCTCATGGCCGAGTTGGGCGAGATGCAGGGCGGTGGCCCGGCCGATGCCGGAGTTCGCTCCAGTGACGACGGAAACAGTGGTCATGGACGGATCGTAGGCCAGCCCGTTCATCGCGCCGCTAGCTTCGAGCCGTGACCGTCCCGTGCGCGCCCGGCACCAGCACCGACCGGGATGCTCCGTGGCGCTTGGTCATCGGGCTGCTGGGACCGCATCGCCGGGCCCTGGCCGGCTATGGCCTGGTGCTAGCCGCCGCCACCGCCCTGCCCTTGGCCGGCTCGCTGCTGCTTGCCCGCTTTGTTGAGTTGGTGGTCGAGGGAGCTTCCGCCCGCCGTCTGGCCCCCTTCGCCGGCGGCTACGCCCTGTTGGGTCTGGTGGCGGCGGCGGTGACTGTTGCGGTGACGTGGCGCACCACCTCGTTGGCCTGGCGACTGACCGACGGCTTGCGGCGCGATCTGACCCGCCACGTGCTCGAAGCAGACCTGGCCTTCCACCGCGACCGCACCCCTGGCGAGTTGGTGACCAGGGTCGACGCCGATGTCACCGCCATGACCCAATTCCTCAGCCGGGTGGTGGCCAGGGTCCTCGCCATCATCCTGCTGGGTATGGCGGCGGTGGGCGTGCTGGCCGTCGTGGAACCCCGCCTAGCCCCGTTGCTGGCCTTGGGCCTGATCCTCATCGGGGTGGTTACCTGGAGCCAACGGAACAGCGCCATGGCCGCCACCGTGGCTGAACGGCGGGCCGAGGCCGAGGTCATGAGCGTGACCGAGCAGTACCTAGCCGCCGCCGAAGAGGTCGCCGCCCTGGGAGCAGGGGCGCACGGCGTGGGCCTCATGGGTCGGGCCAGCAGCCAGCTGGTGGAAGCGATTGGGCGCAGGGTGCGCACCCAGATGCGGGTGCAGGGCTCCATCCGGGTCGCCATCGTGGCGGCCGAGGTCCTCATGCTCGGAGCCGGGGCCCTCATGGTTCGAAACGGCAGCCTGGGGGTGGCTGAGGTGTTCTTGGGTTTCCGGTTCGTGGTGGTCGTACGCCAACCGGTGGAAGGCCTGACCTGGCGCCTGCAGGAAGCCCAGGGCGCCTCGGGGGCGGCCCGCCGGGTGCTGGATCTGCTTTCGGAATGGCGCGCCGTACCCGGAGGTACGTTGCGGTTGCCGGCCGGTGCTCTGGATGTCCGCTTCGAGAACATCGAGTTGGTCTACGACGACGAGGAGGGCTCCGCCGCCGCCCTGCACGGCCTGAACCTGCACCTGGTCGCGGGGCGCACCGTGGGCGTGGTGGGCCGGACCGGTTCCGGCAAGACGTCGCTGGCTCGGCTGGTGTTGCGATTGGTCGCCCCGAGCAGTGGTCGGGTTCGGGTGGGCGGGGCCGATCTGGCCACCATTGAGGAGGCCGATCTGCGTCGCCGCCTAGCCGCCATCCCCCAAGAAGTGCAGCTGTTTCCCGGCTCGGTGGCGGACAACGTGACCCTCTTCCAGCCTTATGACGAACACGAGGCTGTGACCGCCCTCCATGCGGTTGGGCTCGGACCATGGCTGGCTCAGCTCGACAACGGCATCCACACCGCGTTGGCCGGCGAGGACGGGGGCAGAGCTGACACCAGCCGGGCTGGCCTCTCCGCCGGCGAGGCCCAACTGCTGGCCATGGCCCGCGGCCTGCTGCGCCGACCGGACCTGGTGGTCTTGGACGAGGCCACCTCCCGCGTGGACCCCTCCACCCAGGCCGCCATCGCCGAAGCTACCGCCCGGCTGGTGGCCGGCCGTACCGCCATCATTATCGCCCATCGGCTGGAAACCTTGGAGATCTGCGACGACATTGCGGTCATGGCGGAAGGGGCATTGGTGGAGTTCGGCGCCAGAACCGCGCTGGCCGCCGACCATACCAGTAGGTACGCTCGGCTCCTGGCCACCGCCGATAGAGCCGGGCGCCTGACGTGAAGGCCGATCCCCAGCCTCGCAGCCGCACCCCGGAGCTGCGGATGTTGCGCATCGTCAGCTTCCGGCCGTGGCAGTACTGGACTGGCACGGCCGCCTGGATCGTGTACTTCATCACCCCGCTTGGCCCCGGCTGGCTGGTGGGCCGATTGTTCGAGGAGCTCCAGGCCAGCCCGGCCGACCCCATCGGTCCTACCTTTGGGCTGCTGCTAGCCGCCCTGCTGATCGTCGAGATCGCCGCGGTCGCGCTCATCTGGTACGGCCACACCCTCTATATGCAGGGCATGCACGCGGCGGTGGCAGTCACCCGGGCCAACGTGCTGGCCGGTCAGTTGGCCAGCGGCGGCCGGGAGGTGGGCCCTCGCCAGGTCCCCACCGGCGATGCCCTCTCCCGGGTGCGTGACGATCCCGTGGACATGGTCAACCTGCTCGACAACTGGACGGACCTGCTGGGCTCGTTGATCTACGGGGCCGGGGCGGCCTGGCTGCTGGCCCGCATCGACCCCTGGGCGGCGGTGGCCGGCATCGGTCCGCTGTTCCTCATCGGTGCGGCCAACACCCGGTTGGGGCATATGGCCAGGCGCTTCCGGCAGCGGGCCCGGGCCGCCACCGGGGCGGTCAGCGGTTTCCTCAACGCCGCTTTTGCCGCTTCCCTCACCGTGAAGTTGGCCGGCGCCCAACGCGACGTGGTCAAGCGGTTGGATGAGCTCAACCAGCGCCGGGCCTCCACCATGGTGGCCGACCAGATCTGGGAGGACGGCATCTGGGCCACCAACGGCACCCTGACCGACGTCTCGGTGGGCCTGTCCCTGCTGGTGGCGGCCCGGGGCCAGCTCGACGCCGGGGAGGTGACCCTCTTCGCCAGCTATCTGTTCAGCCTGGTCTGGTTGCCCCAACGGTTGGGCGGCCTGATCTTGGGCCGACGTCGCTACGACGTGTCCGCCGCCCGCCTGGAGGCCCTGACCGCAGCGCCCATCGCCGACTTCGATCCACTGTTGCAATCCAGGCCGCTGCCCATACTGGGCGGCCCTCCCTCTCCTCGTCCCACCGTGGGCCCCCGCCAACCGCTGCAACGCCTGGAGGTGGAAGGCCTCACCATTGCCGGGCGCGGTCTGGACAACGTCAGCTTCAGCCTGGAGCGGGGCCAATTGCTGGTGGTTTCGGGACCAGTCGGCAGCGGCAAGTCCTCGCTGCTGCGGGGGGTGGTCGGGCTGTTGGCCCTCGACGCAGGCACGGTGGCATGGAACGGGCAGGCGGTGCTCGATCGGGCCGCCTTCTTCGTGCCCCCCCAGTGCGCCTACGTGGCCCAGGTCCCCCGCCTGTTCGCGGAGACGCTGGCCGACAACGTCGCCCTCGGCTACCGCTACGAGCACGCCGCCCTCATCGACGCCCTCACCTTGGCCGCCTTCGACGAGGACCTGGCCGGGTTCAACGATGGGCTCGACACCCTCATCGGCACCCGCGGCGTACGACTTTCGGGCGGACAGTCCCAGCGGGCGGCGGCAGCCAGGGCCTTTGTCCATCGACCCGAGCTGCTGGTGTTGGACGACTTGGCCAGCGCTTTGGACGTGGAAACCGAGATCGCCCTGTGGGATCGCCTGACCGCCGCCGGGGCCACCATCCTCACCGCCACCAACCGGGCCACCGCCCTGCGTCGAGCCGACCACATCCTGCACCTCGAGGGTGTTCATCTTGGGGCTGCCCCCCAGGCCGGGCCAGGCCCGACGCCGCTCAGCGGCTGACGTCTCGTTCCCTGCGCACATTGGTGCGCTTGCCTTTGATGGTGGTGGACCGCAGCGCGGCGATCACGTCGTCGGCGGCCGCATTGGGTACCTCCACCAACGAAAAGCGCTCGGCGATGTCGATGGCGCCGATGTCGCGCCCGCTGAGGCCGGTTTCACCCGCGATGGCACCGACCAAGTCGTTGGGTCGAATGCCCATGTTGTGACCAGCGGCCACGAACAGCCGGGTCATACCGGGTGAGGGGGCCCGACTGGCCCGGTTGCGGGGCGGTCCGGCGAACTCGCGATCGCGCTCGCCACCGGCGCCGCCTGGCCCGGCTTGGGCACGGTCGCGATAGCCACCTGGCCCCGCCGGGGGACGATCGCGGTAACCGCCGCCTGATCCGGGTTGGGCGCGGTCCCCGTAGCTGCCCCGGTCGCGGAAGGACCCGCCTTCGCGGTTGCGGGGCCCGGAGCTGCTGCCGTCGCGATCCCGGTAGCCGGAGCGCTCCTTGTCCCTGCGATTGTCGCGCTCTGCCCGGTCGGCCAGGTCGGGAATCTCCTGGGTGTCATCGGCACCGCTGAGGGTGGCCTCATGGGCCAAGCGCACCGCGGCTAAGGCCACCTCGACGATGTCGAAGTCGTCGGTGAGGGTTTCCACCACCACCCGGAAATGATCCAGATCACCTTTATCCAGTTGCTCGCGCAATGCGGCCACCGTCAGCTCCAGGCGACGGGCCCGAAGATCGTCCACGGTGGGCAGCTTGCACACGGTGATGGTCTGGCCGGTCACGCGCTCGATGTTCTTGAGCATGCGGTGCTCCCGAGGCTCCGCCAGGGTGATGGCGACACCCTCTCGCCCGGCCCGGCCCACCCGCCCGATGCGATGCACATAGGAATCCGGCGCCGAGGGCACATCGAAGTTGACCACGTGGGAGAGCTGGTCGATGTCGAGCCCCCGAGCGGCCACGTCGGTGGCGATGAGCAGTTCCGCCGAGCCGGCCCGCAGCCGGCCCATGACCCGGTCCCGTTGTTCCTGGCCCATCCCGCCGTGGAGAGCCTCGGCCCGATAGCCACGCCCGTTGAGGGCCTCGGTGAGGGCGTCGACCTCGGTGCGGGTACGACAGAAAACCAGCGCCGCGGTGGGGGCCTCGACGTCGAGCACCCTGCCCAGGGCTGCCGCCTTGTGGGCTCTGGACACGACGTAGGCGCTCTGGCGGACCTTGGGAGCCTCGCCCGCCGCGGTGGCCGGCTGCTCGATCTCGATACGCACCGGGTTGGTCAGGTAACGCCTGGCCATGCCGGCTATCCGCGGCGGCATGGTGGCGGAGAACAGCACCGTTTGGCGGGTGTCGGGGGTGGCGTCGAGGATGGCCTCGATGTCCTCGGCGAAGCCCATGTCGAACATCTCGTCGGCCTCGTCGAGCACGACCACGGACAAGCCGTCTAGGCGCAGGGTGTTTCGACGGATGTGGTCCAACGCCCGGCCAGGGGTGGCCACCACCACGTCCACGCCCATCTCCAAGGCTCGCAACTGGCGCCCGATGGGCTGACCGCCGTAGATGGGCAGCACCCGGGCGGACAGGTCGCGCCCATAGCGGTGCAGGGCCTCACACACCTGGATGGCCAGCTCCCGGGTGGGAACCAGAACCAGCCCGATGGGCTTGGTCGGCCGGTGCCCGACAGCCAGGCGTTGCAGCATGGGCAGGGCGAAGGCCGCAGTTTTTCCGGTACCGGTGGCCGCCTGGCCGAGTAGGTCGCGCCCGGCCAACAACGGGGGGATCGACGCCCGCTGGATCGGGGTGGGTTCCTCGTAACCCAACGTGGCCAAGGTGCTGAGCAACTCCGGCCGCAGCTCGAGATCCTCGAAGCTCGTCTCGGAGGTGCTCGTCTCGGAGCCGCTCGGCTCGGAGCTGGCGGCTTCGTCGGGTTGGTTACTCATGGCAGCGGGACCGTTCAGTGGATACAAGATGCAAGGGAGCTTTCGAAGGTGCCAGCCGGGTCATCGGAAGATGAATCGGGGGGACGGACGAGTGTAGGCGATGGGGCCACCTCCGCCCGGGCCGGGAACACTTCTAGCCGGTGGCCGCCCTGGCCTCAGCGCCGTTCCCCGATGGCCTCGGCCGCGGCCAGCTTGTCCAGCTCCTCCTCGGAAAAACCCCAGTCGGCCAGGGCCGCAAAGGTGTGCTCGCCTCGGGCCGCAGGCGGGCTCTGCACCTGCCCGGGGGTTCGGCTGAACCGGGGAGCGGGGGCCGGCTGCACCACGCCGTCCACCTCGATGAAGGTCTGGCGGGCCACGTTGTGGGGGTGCTTGGGGGCTTCGGTCAGATCCAACACCGGCGCGAAACAGATATCGCTGCCCTCCATGATGGCGCACCATTCTGCCCTCGTCTTACCACGGAACAAGTCGGCCAGCTTGTCTCGATAAGCGGGCCAGTTCTCGCCGTCCATACGACCGGGTAGGTCCTGATTGGTCAAACCCAATTTCTCTACCAGCTCATCGTGAAACTTACCTTCGATGGAGCCGATGGACACGTAGTTGCCGTCGGCGCATTCATAGGTACCGTAGAAGTGGGCGCCAGTGTCCAACACGTTCGTACCCCGCTCGTTCGACCAGGTGCCCGAGCCGTGCAAGCCGTAGATGGCCGCCATCAACGAAGAAGCACCATCGGTCATGGCCGCGTCCACCACCTGACCCTGCCCTGAACGTTGGGCTTCGAGCAGCGCCGCGCACAGGCCGAAGGCCAGATAGAGGGCGCCCCCGCCGAAGTCGCCGACCAGGTTGAGAGGGGGCACCGGCGGGCCACCAACGTTGCCGATGCTGTGCAACGCCCCGGTGAGGGCGATGTAGTTGATGTCATGGCCGGCCACCGTGGCCAACGGCCCGTCCTGGCCCCAGCCCGTCATGCGACCAAACACCAGGCGAGGGTTTCGGGCCAGGCACACGTCGGGCCCCAGACCCAGCTTTTCCATCACCCCTGGACGAAATCCCTCGATCAGGGCATCGGCTTGTTCGACCAGTCGCAGCACGATCTCGGCCCCCTCAGGAGCCTTGAGATCTACCGCCACCGACCGACGCCCGCGGTTCAACACGTTGAATTGGCGTTCGCTGTCGATGCCAAGGTCCACGGCGGCCAGGCGGTCTACCCGTAACACCTCTGCCCCCAGATCCGACAGCAACATGGCACACATCGGCCCCGGCCCGATACCGGCCAACTCAACGACCTTGATTCCAGTGAGGGGTCCCATGCCACGCCTTCTTTCTCTTCCTACGTTCCCGCGCCGAGCGCCGCTCGAACCTTGGCGACCCTAGCGCGGTCCTATCCCTTCTTCGCCGCTGCGGCGAGAGCGCCCCACCGCGCGGCTTTCAATGGAATAGGGGCTCGTCGTGGGGGTGCCTAGGATCGGACCGCCGGCAGGACGAGCAACCGCGACCGGACGACAAGGGGACGCCCACCATGGTGCCAACGAACGCAGTGACCGCGAACACGGGGCCCGATGAGGTGGCAGGGATCATCGACCGGTCGGGGCTGGAGCGGTTCTTCGCTCAGCACGTGGCCGGGGCTGAACCACCCTTGCGTTTCACCATCATCGCCGGTGGCCATTCCAACCTGACCTACCGCGTCAACGACGCCGCCGGCCACCAGTTCGTGCTGCGCCGACCGCCGCTCGGCCACATCTTGGCCAGCGCCCACGACATGGGGCGCGAGCACCGCATCATCTCAGCGGTAGCGGCCACCGCGGTGCCGGTGGCGCCAGCATTGGCCCTCAGCCCCGACGACGCCGTCAACGGCGCCCCCTTCTACGTCATGGCCTTCGTGGAGGGCCATGTCCTGGCCCTGGTGGCCGACGTGGAGGCGTCCATCCCGGACCGCAACGCCCGCCAACGCATCGGCGAGGCGGTGGCGGACATCCTGGCCGATCTACACCAGGTCGACGTCGACACCATCGGCCTGGGTCAACTGGCCAGGCGGGAGGGCTTCTTGGATCGCCAGCTCAAGCGTTGGCAGGGACAGTGGGAGCAGTCGAAAACCCGCGAGGTGCCGGCCATGGAACAGACCTTCGCCTTGCTGTCCGCGGCCCAACCGGCCCAGCGTTACACCGGCATCGTGCATGGCGACTACCGCATGGGCAACTTCATGTGCCGCCCGGAAGGGACCGTGGCGGCCGTGCTCGATTGGGAGCTGTGCACCCTGGGCGACGTGCTGGCCGACGTGGGCTATCTG
>JANPEN010000307.1:0-7529 GCA_031422955.1 Acidimicrobiia bacterium | reverse complement strand
CGTCACGATTAGCGGCGTCGGCATGAGACTCGAGCCGAGCAACCCGGTGTTCGTCTGCTGGGGACGGCGATGAGCCCGAGCATCGTGCTGGGCATCGGCATGTCATCGAAGGCGACCGCGCAGGAGGTGCGGGCCCTCGTCGAATCGGCGCTTCGCGCCCGGAGCCTGGATCTCCACGAGGTCACCGTTGTCGCCACCCGTCAACGATTCGAGGCAGACGAACGCCTCGATCTGGGTCCGCCGGTGGTCGGCATCGAAGACGCCCGGCTCGGAGCGGCAACAGCACCGTGCTCACGCACCGTCGGCCTTCGGGCCCGGGTGGCGGAAACCGCGGCACTGCTGACTGCCTCCTCCCACTGCCCAGCGCACCTCCTCGGCCCAGTCGAACGTTCGGCGTACGCGACCGTTGCGGTCGCTCTTTCTCACGCCGAGTTCACTCGCCGGAGAAGGTAAATGTCGAATATCCACCCTTTGCGGCGCCGAGCGTCCCTGCGAACACGGACGATCTCACCGGCCACTTCGTCGAGCAAACCCGCGATCAGGATCTCGTCGGCGCTCCCGAGGTAGGCACCCCAGAATATTTCAAAACCGTGCCCTACGAGGTCAATAAAACTTGTCTCGCCATCGAGCATCACGACGACGTCGTCTGGTCCTTCAGCCAAACCGAGGCGCAACTTACGTCCCGTCGTGATCAGGACTGACCGCCCAATTCGGTTCAACGAAATCCGATGCCGGGCCGCAAGCAGCTGCATACTGCTGATCCCCGGCACCACCGTGTGCTCGATGGCCACGCGTCCCCGAGCAATCACCTGATCGATGATCCGCAGCGTGCTGTCGTACAGCGCGGGGTCACCCCAAACGAGAATCCCCACCCGCTCACCGTCCGCCACCTCCGCCAGCAGCACACGCTCGAACATGACCACACGTTCGAGATGCCACCGGGCAACCGCCTCCTCATAAGGCAATCCCACGTCACGAACCGGATCTTGGACCTCGACCACCCGAAAGGGCTTGGCCGTTGCAAACCGCCGAAGCACCTCCTGACGCACAACCGCCAAGTCCGCCTTCACCTCTCCCTTGTCAAACACCAGGAACGTATCGACCTCCCCGAGCGCCTCGACGGCCTGCACCGTGACAAGCGAAGGATCACCAGCCCCGATCCCGATCACAAGCACCTGCCGCACCGGCGGGAATGGAGGAACAGGTGACGAATCGCAAACCACAGGCCGGACCCTACCGAATCTTCGCTCGGCTCCCTGTTGGTCGCCGAGGGTCGGCGGCTCGCTGGCGCTCCCACGCCGACCTGGCGCCGCCACCCGTGGTGCAAGCGGGGGTTCCCTAGGTCTTTTTGCGGCGCTAGCGCCGCCCTGGTTCCGCTCAGAACCCCCGGCCGGGCCGGGTTGGCCAGGTTGCTGGCGGCTGGGCAGGTTGGCAGCTCGGTCCCGCGCCGGGCAGGTCGCGCTCCGGGGTTGACGGCGAGGCCCGGCTTGTCTTGGAGTTGGCGCCGCCAGCCCGCGCCGGATTTGCCGGCCGGGCCCGTTCGTGGACCGCCCCCGGATGGGGGCCGGCGCTGGCGCCCAACCACCGGTGCTGGGGAGCGGTGCTTGCACTTCCCGTGAGGGCGCCAGGTCGGCGTGGGAGCGCTAGCGACCCGCCGACACTCGGCGACCGACAGGGAGCCGAGCAGCAAACACAGGCCAGCAAGTACAGACAACAAGCCGTCCCCTGAATTGGGGAATCTGGCCTGGTGCGAGCCGAATCGGCTCGGGGGAGGGGCACCGTGGGGGAGTGAGCGGATGGGACGTGATGGCGAGCCAGTCCTCGACGGCGGCTTTCGTGGCCTTGGCCGTGGTGCTGATGCTGCGGGTTCGTCATGCGGTCCTGGCGACGCGGCGTCGGCGGCCGGTGGGCGCCGTGGTCGATGTCAGGCGAGCGGTGGGCGACACGCCCATCGTGGCGGCTTACAACGACGCGCTGTTGGCCGGTTGGCCGGCCGGGGAGCTGGCTACCTTCGCCGAGGTGGCCAGTCGTTTGGCCACCTCACGTGATCATGTTCGCGTGGTGGTGGAACGCCACCGGGTGAGCTGAGGACCGCCTCAGCCGGATGCGGGGCGTCAGCGGGTCTGCATGCTCAGCAGTTCGCCGCCCAACTCCTCTAGCTCGAGCTGCCAATCGTCGGGCTCCGTCACCGGGATGAGCACAAACTTGGACGCCCCCACGTCGATGAACTCGGTGATCTTCTGGCGCAGGGCAGCCACCCCGATGGGCACGATCTCGGCTGGATCGACGTCGGGTCGTCGGGCCCGGGAGGCGGCCACGTACGCATCGGAAAGCGGCCCCTGCGAATACGGGATGAGCACGCCGTAATGCTCGGGGTCGATCTCACGGTCGCAACTGGCGGCCACCTCCTTGATGGTTTCCATACCAGCGGCCACCTCCTTGGGGGTGGTGAAGGAAGGCAGCCAGCCGTCCGCCAGCCGGCCGATTCGGCGCAGCTCGGAGGGAGCCTGGCCCCCGAGCCAGACATCGGGGGGCATCTGGGTGGGTTTGGGCAACACCCGCACATCGTCGAAGTTGTAGTAGCGGCCGTGGTGGGTGACGCAATCCTCGGTCCACAAGCGACGCAGCAGGGGCAGGGCCTCTTCGAAGATCGGTGCCCGTTCCTTGCGTTGCACCGCGAAGGCGCCCCACTCGGCCAGATTCGGCGCCCCCAAACCGAAGGCGGGCAGCATCCGGCCGCTGGAGAGGCGGTCCAGGGTGGCGAGCTGTTTGGCCACCAATACCGGGTTACGGCCCGGCAGCACCATGACCGACATCCCGAACTTGAGCTTCTTGGTGCGGCCGGCGCAAAAGGCCATGGCCACCACCGGGTCCGGTGAATGCCCGGAGATGCGTTCGGACACCCACAGCGAATCGAAGCGCAGCCGCTCCAGCTCATCTACGAAATGACCGAAGCGATCCTCGTCGTTGGTGAGGCTGTTGGTGCCCAGCCCGTAGCCGATTCGAATCTTCATCGGTGTCACCCCTTTCGTCCCGGGGCCTTGAGGCTCTGGGTCCGCGCCGGAGCCTACGATCCGGGGGTGAGCGATATCGACCTGAACGGCATGTGGGATCTCAACGGCCGGGTGGCCATCGTGACCGGGGCCAGCAGCGGCTTCGGGGCGCGCTTCGTGCGGGTGCTGCGGGCCGCAGGGGCTGAGGTGGTGGCTGCGGCTCGAAGGGCGGACCGGCTGGAGGCCCTGGCTTCCGAGGTCCCTGGCGTGGTCCCCTTCGCCTGCGACGTGAGCGACGACGAAGCGTGCGCCGCCCTGGTGGCGACAACCCTCGAGCGCTTCGGGCGCATTGACGTGCTGATCAACAACGCCGGTGCCTCCGATTCCCCCCACAAGGCGGAGGAGGAACCGCCGGAGGTGTTTCGTCAGGTCATCGAGGTCAACCTCAACGCCTGTTTTGTGCTGGCTGCCTTGGTGGCTCCCACCATGCTGGCCGCCGGGCGGGGCTCCGTCATCAATATCGCCTCCGTGCATTCCTTTGTCGGGTCCAGTCCCAACAACCAGGCCGGTTACGTGGTGTCCAAGCACGGCGTCATCGGCTTGACCCGGGAGCTGGGCCTGCAATGGGCCCGTCGGGGGGTGCGGGTCAATGCCATCGCCCCCGGCTATTTCTCTACGGAGTTGACCGCGGAAATGTTCGTGGAGGACAGCTCAGGGTTGGGCTGGATCACCCGGAACACGCCGATGCGCCGCGGTGGAACCCCGGCCGAGTTGGATGGCGCCTTGTTGTTCCTGGCTTCGGATGCTTCCAGCTACGTGACCGGCCAGACCATCACCGTCGACGGCGGCTGGACAATTCGCTGAGATCCGGTGCGCTTCACTCGATGGTGAGGCGGTGCTCCGTGATGGTCCTGCGGGTTGCGCTGATGCCCACAGCGGCCATTCGGGCGCTCACGGTCACCGTTATGATGCCGGATCCTGGAGAGCCTGCTACCAGCGCCAAACCGCCCTGTTCCCGCACATGGCTCCAGATTCGAGGTCCGGGTTCGAGCAACCAGGACGGCTCGCAGCCCAATTGGACCCGGACCGGTGCCCCCTCCCCGCCATCGAGCTCCAATCGGCCCAAGTCGATGGCGAAGGGCACGGCCAGGGGCTGGTCCGACATCCCCCGCAGGGACGAGCCCCATTGCGGGATCGGGGTCGGATCAGCCAGCTCCAGGGTCAGCAACTCCAACGGTTGCACCCGCCCCGAGGCCGGGTCCACGAAGCACACGCGATGGTTGGCGCTGTCCGCTACCACCAGTCGGCCGTCGGGCAGGATGTCGAGCCCGGACGGCTCCAGCAGGCCCTCTGTCGGGACGGTTACCAGCTTGCCGTCGCGCCACCAGCGCAGCTCATGGTTGAAGGTGTCAGCCAGGTAGAGGGAAGTCCCGTCCAGAGCGGCGACCACCCCCTCGGGGTGCTGTAGGCGGGCCGCCCCCCGTCTCCCGTCACGCCGGCCCCAGTCGAACAATCCCACGCCCACCAGGGTCCCCACCTGGCCCTTGCCGTTCAGCAGACGCAGGGCGGAGGATTCGGCGTCGACGAAGGCAACACCATTGGGCAACCGGGTCAACCCCGACGGCTGGGCCAACTCGGCCACCTCACCGTGGCCGTCGACCAAACCTTCGTAGCCGTCCCCGGCGATGACCGCCGGCGAGGAACCATCGGTAGGTACGCGCCATAGTCGGTGTTTGGCCGCCTCGGCCACCACGTAGGAACCGTCGAGATCCGCGATCACGTCCCATGGTGAGGCGAGGTCTACCGCCACCGTTTCGCTGGGTAACACCCGGAGATGAATGATGCCGGCAGGATCGGGTTCAATGGCTTCGTCCAGCCCCGGGCGTTGGGCCAGATCCACCGCCACCACCCGGTCATGGCCGGTATCGCAGATGATCAGGTCAGACCCGTACAGGCGCACGCCCCGCGGTCGGCGCAGACCGGTGACGACGTGGGTGACCCGGCCAGTGGTTTCGCCCTGCAGGTGCACGATCAACACTCGATCGTGACCGGTGTCCGCGATGGCCAAGCGTCCCCGGCGATCAGTTGCCACCTTGGTCGGAAAGGCCAGACCCCCGGCCCGGGGTGCCGGATAGAGCGCGGGGACCCTCCGGGGCAGGGCGGCGGGCGTGGCCGTGCCCGCTGACGGCCTCGCTAACCAGGTGCCGGCCGATCGCCGCTGCTTTTCGACCAGATCCTGCACGATCTGGTGCAGGAGCGGTCCCTTGCCCTCACCGGAGAGAGCGCCGACCACCTCACCGCCGGGGTCGAGCACCACCACCGTTGGCCAACCCCGCACGCCGTACTGCTGCCAGGTCACCATGTTCGGGTCGTCCAGTACCGGATGGGTCAGATCCAACCGCACGACGGCCCGCGTCACCGCCCCGTGCTCGCCGGCAAAGGGAAACTTCGGGGAGTGGACCCCGATGACCACCACCTCGCCGGGAAAGCGGCTTTGCAACTCTTCGAGATCGTCGATGACCCGGATGCACTTGGCGCAGGCGAAGGTCCAGAAGTTGAGGACCACGACCTTGCCTCGAAGCGCCCGTAAGGACAACTCGCCGTCGGTGCCGATCCAACCGCCGTGTCCGACTAGTTCCGGTGCTCGCACCATCACGCTTCCCTGCGCATCCGTGTCTCGGGGTTCTGCCTCAGCGGCGAGAGCTCAGCGCTTCCAGGTGAGCGTGCTGGCATCGGCGGCGACGCGGTAGTAGCAGGTCGATCGGGCCTCATTGTTGAAGTCCTTGGTGTGGCAGACGCCCCCCGTGCGGGGCCGAACCCGGTAGAGCAAGGAGTTCTGCTCGCAGTTCACCCGCACATCAACGAGATCCAACGTGTCCCCGGAGGTGGCGCCCTTGTGCCACAACTCGTTGCGCGAGGTGGACCACAGCACGGCGCTGCCCCTGGCAAAGGTTTCCTGCAAAGCCAGCTCGTTGGCGTAGCCGACGAAGAGGACCTCGTTGGAATCGGCGTCTTGCAGCACGACAGGCACCACTTCGGCCCCGGTGGCGGCAATCTTGGCCATCTTGGCGAAATCGAGGGTGAGGGCTAGGCCTTCTTCGAGCTCGTTCACGGCCGCTCACGCTACCGGGCGGCCTTCTTCGGCCCGAAGAAACCCCGGCGCAGGGGTTTTCACCTAGCGACTCTGTGTGATGGAGCGACTACGGTGTGTCCGCAACACGGGATGCGGAGCAAGCCCGACCGGGAGGACCACGCAGCGATGAACGACGTTGACAAGACCAAAACGGAATGGGCCATCGATCCCGCCATGGTGATGCGGCTCTGGCCGGTGATTGATGTCTATGGCCGCATCGCTCGGGCCCAGAGGGCCCCCGGCGCCTCGGAAGTCCGTTTGCTTCACAACGACAGCGCCGCCTGACGGAGGCTCTGTCCGAGGCGCGATAGCGTCGCCGACATGGTTGCGTTCGAATATCAAGAGCTGTTGGAACTGGGCCCTGACAACACGCCCTACCGTCAGCTCACTCGTGACGGCATCTCCACCTTCGAGGCTGCCGGGCACACCTTTCTGCGGGTCGAGCCCGAGGTTCTCACCCTGCTCACCGCCCAGGCCATGCGCAACATCGCCCACCTGCTGCGGCCGACGCACCTGGCCTCCCTCGGTCAGATCCTGGAGGATCCCGAAGCATCCGACAACGACCGCTTCGTGGCGCTGGAGCTGCTCAAGAACGCCTGCATCGCCGCCGGCGGGGTGCTGCCCTCCTGCCAGGACACCGGTACCGCAATAGTCAAGGGCAAAAAGGGCCAATTCGTCTTCACCGGCGGAGGTGACGAAGCGGCCATCGCCCGAGGCGTGTACGACACCTACCTCAGCGCCAACCTGCGCTACAGCCAGATGGCCGCCCTGGACATGTACGAGGAACGCAACACCGGCACCAACCTGCCGGCAGAGATCGACATCGCCGCAGTGGATGGCAGCACTTATTCGTTGCTGTTTATGGCCAAAGGCGGGGGCTCGGCCAACAAGAGCTACCTCTACCAGGAGACCAAGGCGTTGCTCACTCCAACTCGCCTGGTCAGCTGGATCGACGAGAAGATCCGCACCCTGGGAACGGCCGCCTGCCCGCCCTACCACCTGGCCATCGTGGTGGGGGGCACCTCGGCCGAGCACACCATGAAGACGGCCAAGCTGGCTTCGGCCCACTACCTCGACGGCCTGCCCACCTCCGGCAACGACGGGGGCCGAGGGTTCCGCGACATCGAGCTGGAGGCTGAGGTGCTGGCTGTCTCTCAGCGCAACGGCATCGGCGCCCAGTTCGGCGGTAAGTACTTCTGTCACGACGTGCGCATCGTGCGTCTGCCCCGCCACGGCGCCTCCTGCCCGGTGGCCATCGCCGTGAGTTGTTCGGCTGATCGTCAGGCAAAGGCCAAGATCACCGCCGACGGCGTTTAACTTGAGAAGCTTGAAACCGACCCGGCCAAGTACCTGCCGGAAACCACCTAGAACAACCAGGGGGGCGAGGTCATCAGCATCGATCT